>DAIOWL010001274.1:0-2031 GCA_036758545.1 Streptosporangiaceae bacterium
CCGGCCAGGGCCGCGGCGCCGACCCGGTCCAGTTCGCCGGGGAAGGCGGCGTGCAGTTCGCGCGCGATCTGTTGCTGCGCAGCCATCTGGACCTGAAGTGCCTTACCCCGAACGGCCGGTACGGTGCGGAATAGCTTCATCCGCACCGTGGCCATGGGGCTGACCATGTCGGCGTCGGTATCGGCGACCGTCTCCAGCGCCCGCACCAGCACGTCCACCGGCCCCTCGGCCGGATCGTGGTCGGCGATCGCCTCGATCGTGGTCTGAGTCCGGGTGTCGCTGTCAGGGAACAGGATGTCTTCCTTGCTCGCGAAGTAGCTGAAGAACGTGCGGGTGCCGATGTCGGCAGCTGCGGCGATCTCCGCGACGGTGGTCTCGTCGTACCCCTTGCGCTCGAACAGCGCGGCCGCGGCGTCGATCAGCGCCCGGCGGGTGCGCTCTCGCTTGCGGTCGCGCAGCGACAGCACCGGGACGCCACTCCCAGATACCTCCATGGGCAGGAGAATACCGCATTGACAGCACGTCTGCATCTAATGCAAACTTGCACTCAATGCAGAAATCTAGACGGCAGGAGGCCGCCATGGACGTTCGAGGCAAGACGATCGTGGTCACCGGAGCCACCGGGAACCAGGGCGGCGCCACCGCCCGCTATCTGCTCGCCGACGGGTGGCACGTCCGCGCCCTGGTCCGTGACGACACGGCTCCGGCCGCCGCCGCGCTCGCCGCTGCCGGAGCCGAACTCGTCCGAGGTGACCTGGACGACCCCGCCTCCCTGGAGACGGCGGTGCGCGGCGCCTACGGCGTGTACAGCGTCCAGTCCGCCAACCCGAACGAGCTCGTCCAGGGCACGAACGTCGTTGACGCCGCCAAGGCCGCCGACGTGCGTCACCTCGTGTACTCCTCCGTCGGCGGCGCCGAGAGCCAAAACGGCTTCTACCGTGAGCACGGCTGGGGTCCCATCGAAAAGTGGCAGATCGAACAGCACATCCGCAGCCTGGGCGTCCCGGCCACCATCCTGCGCCCCGCCGGGTTCATGGAAGACTTCACCAGCCCGGCCCGGTTCTTCCAGCACGGCTCGCTCAACGTGCCCTGGCACGACGACCTGGTCGTGCAGCTCATCGCCATCGACGACATCGGCGCCTTCGCCGCCCTGGCCTTCGCCGATCCCGGCCGCTACCTCGGCCAGGCCATCGAGATCACCGGTGACCGGCTCACCTCCCCGCAGATCGCCGACGCGCTCAGCGCCGCCGTCGGCCGCCCCATCCCGCACACCCAGATCCCGCTCGAGACCCTGCGGGAACACGCCCCCGAAGCGGCCAAGGTCTTCACCTGGGCTAACGAGCGCTACTTCGATACCGACCTGACCCCGCTACGCCGCGCCCACCCCGGCCTCATGGACTTCGCCGTCTGGCTCAACCGAACCGGCCAAGCCCGGCTCCTGGCCCAGCTGGAATCCAGCCGGGCCTAAAACGGGCATTCCCTACCGCTACGAGCTTGCGTGCTCGGTCAGGAACGACTCGACGAGGGAAGCGAAAGGCTGTCCTTCCTGGAACAGGAACCCATGCCCGGCATCGGGGTACAGCACCAGTCGTGACCCGGGGATGAGGCGGGCGACGATGTGGTCATTGGCGACCGGGGCGAGCTGGTCGGCCACGCCGTCAGCGATAAGCGTGGGCACCGAGATCCTGGCGATCTCGCGTCCGGCTGCGTCGGTGCCGACCCACCGCACGCGCCTGCCGCGGCGGTCACCAGTCCTGCGGTCAGGCCCAAAGCGATTCCCCGCCGCACCGCCCGCCAGCCGTCGGCCGCCCGCATGCGGCTACTCCCCGTCGTGCCCCTCGCCGCCGTGATGCCGGGCGTACCTGCGCTGCCTGCGCGGTGAATCGGTGTAGTTGTCGTACATGTTCTCAGCCGTACGGTCGCTGCGGCGCGTCAACGACCGCTTCTGGACTCCGACGATGCTCGCGAATGCGTAGATGGCAAAGATCACTACGGCGATGAAGAGGATGATCTCCCACCACGTCATCTGGA
>DAIOWL010001275.1:0-2028 GCA_036758545.1 Streptosporangiaceae bacterium
TGGTCGGCCTGATCGACGGTTCGCTGTCGACACTCGCCCCGATCTTCGCCGTCGCGTTCGCCACGCACCAGCCGCGCTACGCATTCCTCGCCGGTCTGGCGACCGCGATCGGTGCCGGCGTCAGCATGGCCTTCTCCGAAGGACTCTCTGACACCGGCGACCTGACCGGCCGCGGCCGCTCGTACCTGCGCGGTGCGATCACTGGCGCCGGCACGTTCCTGGGCGGCATCCTGCACACGCTGCCGTTCCTCATCCCCGATTACCGATCGGCGGTGCTGCTCGCGCTCGCGGTGATCGCGTTCGAACTCCTGGCGCTGGCCTGGATTCGCCGGCGGTTCTTCGGCACCGGCTTCCTCAGCTCACTCGTCTCGGTCACGCTCGGCGGGGTGATCATTGCCACGATCAGCGCCGCGCTAGGTGCCGTCAGATGAGCGCGGAGATGGCCGGATCACGGCGTAGCTTGTCCAGGCAGCGCCTGCGCTTCGGGCCGACGCTGCCGACGGGGATGCCGAGTCTGGCGCTGATCTCGGCATAGGGAGCCGGCGGGTCCGTGATGAGCATGGCGATCAGTTGCTGGCCATCCGGTGGCAAGCGGCTGAACGCCTCGCGCAGCGCCGCGTGGCGCTCGGCGGTGAGCAGTTCCCGGTCGGCTGGGTCGGCCTGGCCGTCCGGGAGGTTCTCGATATCGGGTGCGTAGACGGGCGCGCGCAGTCTGCGTGCTGTGCCGAGGACCCGGCCGCACTCCCGCCGGGTGGTGACGGCGAGCCACCCGGGCAGCGCGGCCGGATCGCGGATCTTGTCTAGCTGGTCCACTAGGCGCAGCCAGACACTCTGGCCGACGTCCTGGGCGTCGGCGTGGCCGAGCCGGTACTTGCAGCAGATCGACCAGATCAGCGGGGCATACTGTTCGACGAGCGCGTCCCATGCCTGCTCGTCGCCGGTTCTCGCACGAGTCACCAGGTCAGGCACGAGTGGACCATCGTGCCCCGGGTCGGTCGCCCGCCCGGTAAGCATGACGGCGGGGTCTTCGTCCATGTCGTTGTCTCGGTGTCACGGTGCACGACGGAGTTCATGCCGTCGTGCGGTACGTGTCGGCGTGCGCGGCTCGCAGCGCTTTCTTGTCGATCTTGCCGACGCTGGTCCGCGGGATCGCGTCGACGTAGACGACCGTGTCGGGTAGCTGCCACTTGGCGAACGTTGGCAGGAGAGCGTGGATCTCGGCGAGCGGGACTTCGGTGCCGTCGTGGGTGGCGGCGATGACGATCGGGCGTTCTTGCCACGTCGGGTGCTCCACGCCGATGACCGCGGCCTCGCGGATCCGGGGGTGGGAGGTGATGGCGTTCTCCATGTCGATCGAGGAGATCCACTCACCGCCGCTCTTGATCACGTCCTTGATCCGGTCGGTGATCTTGAGGTAGCCGTGCTTGTCGATGGTGCCGGCGTCACCGCTGCGCCAGTAGCCGTCGAGGAACCGGTCGGCGCCGTCCGCGAGTTTGGCGTAGCTCTCGATGATCCAGGGGCCGCGCAGCAGCACCTCACCCTGGCTGACCCCGTCGAAGGGCAGGTCGTTGCCGACGGCGTCGACCAGCCGGTAGTCCACGCCGGAGACCATCAGGCCCTGGTAGCGCTTGCGGTCCCAGCACTGTTCGCTGCTGAGCTTGCCGTCGAGCGTGGACTTGATGCCGTAGTTGATCGCGACCAGGGGCGTGGTCTCGGTGGCACCGTAGGCGTGGATCACGTCGGCTCCGGTGGTCTCGTACAGGCCGCGCATCAGCGACAGCGGCGGCTCGGTGGCGCCGGACAGCAGGCGGGCCCGGCTCAGGTCGGGCTTGACGTCGAGGGAGCTGATGTAGTCCAGCATCGGCAGGAAGATGGCCGGGGCGCCGTTGGCGACCGTCACGGGGAAGGTCTGGGAGAAGGCAGCGCGGGGGGCGGCATTCGCCAGGATGTCGAAGTTGGTCAGGACGGCGGCGCCGTTGATGGCGACGTTGAAGATGCGGTCGCCCTTGTTCCAATACTGGATTTCGG
>DAIOWL010001276.1:0-2027 GCA_036758545.1 Streptosporangiaceae bacterium
CCGACGCGGCGGTCAGCCCGGCGATCTCGGCCGCGATCGTGGACGGTGAGTAGCCGGTCTGCTCTTCCCACCGCTCGACGCCATCCGTGGGCCCGTTCGCCACCAGGAAGTCCGCGGCGGCCTGGATGTGGCCCTTCCACAGCGTGGTGTCGCCGCCGAGCCCGGCCAGGTAGGCCATCAGGATGGGGTAGGCGGCCTCGTCCAGCTGGGTGCCCCCGGTGTCCGGGGCGGCCTTCCCGTTCAGCAGCGAGTTGCGCGGCATCGACCCGTCCGGGAGCTGCTGACGGTCGAAGAGGAACAGCGTCGCGGCCCGGGCCGCGCTGACGTCCCCGTCCGCCATCAGCCCGGTGAAGGCCTCGTACAGGTCCCGGGCGAACACCTCCCGGTACGACCCGAAGTACGACGGCTTGCCGCTGGCGAGCACGCCGGCCGGCACCGACTGGCCCCACGGGCTGGCCAGCGACGCGACGATCGCGCCGGGGAAGGTCTTGTCCTCGCTCGCCTTCAGCACGTTGGCCGACTGATAGTAACGGCCGGCGAGGCTGGCCTCCCGGGCGGACGGCGGGCGCAGGCCCGCGTCGTAGCTGACCCAGCCGCGCAGGTAGCTCGCCGCAGTCTGGCCGAACGGGCGGCGCAGGGAGCCTTTGGCCACGGACACCGACTGGGCCTGGGTCCGGCCGAAACCCAGCGCGAGCGTCACCTCGTGACTGCTGCCGGGGGTCACGTCCTCGGTGGCCACGACGTGGCCATCCGGCGCCGAGGTGTACAGGGTCAGCGTGCGCGCGGTATCCAGCTGGGTGAGGCCGTCGCTGGCGGTACCCGCGTAGCCGACGCTCGCCGCCCGCGCGGACGTGCCGGCCAGCGCCATGTACGTCGGCACCGCGTAGTCCCGGTTGGCCGCGTTGGTGACCGTGTTCGTGCTGAAGACCACCGGAACCCCGCTGGGGTCCACTACCCCTGAGTTGGCGCCCGCGTTCTGGTCGCCGCCGCCGCCGTTGCCGTTGACGTGGGCGTCGAGCCGTGTGTACAGGTGCAGCCGGGCCAGGTTCGCGCCGGATCCGGGCACGGCCTGCAGCCGGGTGTTCATCAGGACGGTGTCGCGGGCCGGGTCGGTGATGTACGTGGTGACCAGCCGGAAACCGTGGCTGGCGTCGGTGGAGGTCACGGTGCAGGCCATGCCGGTCGGATCGGCGGCGACCGTGTAGGTCATGTCACGGGCCTGCAGGTCGGTGAACGTGGCGCCGTCGGTGACGACGTACTGCAGCGTGCTCACGTCGGTGTTGTCGATCGTGGGCTCGTAGACGTCGGAGAGCACCCCGTCGGCCACGGTGTACCAGACCTTGGATCCCTGGCTCGCCGCGGTGCCGAGACAGTCCTTCCTGGCCAGGTCGAAGTATGACGGCGCCCCTGGCGCACCGGGGGCGGCCGCCGCGGTCTGCGCCGGAGCGGCGCCAGCCGCCGGAGCGGCGGCGGCCATCCCGGCCACCAGGGCCGCGCCTGCTACCACCGTGATGAGACCGCGTCCGCAAACCATGGCCAGGCCCTCCGTGACTCGGCTGCCAGAGCATTGGAGAGCCTTCCGCCATCGGGTCGGGCGCGTCAAGTCACAATCTGGCTGCGACGGTCTTCGCGCAGGCCCCGCCGTTGAAGAGGCGGCGTGGTCAGCGGCCGGGCGGCTCGGCGGCGGCAGCACCGGCGCGGACCGAACGCAGCCTCAGCCACGAGAACAGCAGCACTAGCGGCACCACCAGGCCCCCGATGCCGTAGGCGAGAAAGGTGCTGAAGCCGCTGATGTGCTGGACCAGCCAGCCGAAGTTCTGGCCGAAGAACCCGGTCACGAACGTGAGCGGGAGGAACACCGTGGATAGGATCGTGAGCTGCTCGATGGAGGAATTCTGCTGGACGCTGACCTTGGTCTGCTCGACCGAGATCATGGCCATGTTGGCCTGGAGCACCGCGGTCAGCGAATCACGCTGGTCGGTGATCTCCTCGTCGGCCAGGAGCAGGTTGTCCCGGACGTCGCGGAA
>DAIOWL010001277.1:0-2024 GCA_036758545.1 Streptosporangiaceae bacterium
TTCCGGCCAGGCGGACCAGCGGTTCCAGGGTGAGCCCCTGCACGACGAGCGAGATTACGATCACCGCGGTCGCGAGTACCAGGATCAGGTCGCGCTGCGGCAGCGGTGCCCCGCTAGCCGAGGTCAGCGGGATGGACAGCGCGGCGGCCAGCGGAACGACCCCGCGGGTGCCTGCCCAGGACACCACGGCGGGGACCGGCCACGTCGGGCGCCGGACACCGCTGCGCCGCTGGACGACGGCGGACAGCGGGAACACCCACAAAATGCGCGTCACCATCAGCGTCCCGGCCACCGCCAGCGCGTCGGCCGGCCATGCCTCGCCGCCCGGCAGGCTGCGGATCAGGGCCGGCAGTTGCAGGCCGATAAGGCTGAACACCACGGTTTCCAGCAGGAAGATGACCGTCTGGTAGACCGAGTGCAGCTGCAGCCGGGTCGGCGCGGTCGTGATCCGCTCCCGCCGCCCGCCGATGACCAGGCCCGTGACGATCACCGCCATCACCGGCGACACGTGCAGCGCCTGGCCCAGCACGTACGCCGCATAGGGGGTGACGAGCGCGACCACGGTCTCCAGCACCGGATCGGTGACCCGGCGGCGCAGCAGGATCACCCCGGCCGCGAGCACGCCGCCCACCGCCGCGCCGCCGGCGGCCAGGACCGCGAACTGCCCCGCCCCGTGCAGCAGCACCCCGCCGGGCGTGGTCCGGCCGGCCGTCCCCGCGACGGCGAACGAGACCGCGATCTGGAACAGGACCAGGCTGGTCGCGTCGTTGAACAGGCTCTCCGCCTGCACCAGCGCCTGCACCTTCGGCGGCAGCGAGAGCCGCCGCCCCAGCGCGCTAACCGCCACCGGGTCCGTGCTGGCCAGCACCGCGCCGAGGACGAACGCCATGCTCGCCGGGATCCCCGCCACCACCCCGGCCACGGCGCCGACCGCAGCCGCAGACGCCAGCACCAGGCCGACCGCCAGCACGATCACCGGCCGCCACACCGCGAGCAGGTCACGCCACGGGAGCTCCTCGCTGGCCGCGTACAGCAGCGGCGGCAGCACCACCAGGCTGACCACATCCGGTGTCACCCGGACCGCCGGAACCCCCGGCAGCAGGCCCACGACCACCCCGGCGATCACCAGCAGGGAAGGGGCCGGGATACGGAGCCGGCCGGCGAAGGCCGCGACCACCGTGCCCACCACGACCAGGAACAAGATGGTCTCTACCGCACGCACGCTACTGATCTTCCCCTCTCGTCCTAGACGAAGAGTGCCGACCAGACTTCCCGGCGCGCCGCGACCAGCCTAACCGCTGCACGTTCAGCCTTTGCTGCTGGCGACCTCCGTCAGCGGTATTCGGGGTTGTCGAAATCGTAACGGCAGCCCGCATCCCAGCCTGACCGCTGGTTGCCGTGGGCCGGGATGCCGCCGGCATCCTTGAGCATCCGGGCCAGGTGCAGCAGGTTCCAGGTCATGAACGTGGTGTTGCGGTTGGTGAAGTCGTTCTCCGGGCCGCCCGAGCCGGGATCCAGGTAGGACGGTCCCGGCCCGGCCTCGCCGATCCAGCCGGCGTCGGCCTGCGGCGGGATGGTGTATCCCAGGTGCTGCAGGCTGTACAGGACGTTCATGGCGCAGTGCTTGACGCCGTCCTCGTTCCCGGTGATCAGGCAGCCGCCGACCCGGCCGTAGTAGGCGTACTGCCCCGCGTCGTTGAGCAGGTGCGAGCAGGCGTAGAGCCGCTCGATGACCCGCTTGGTGACCGAACTATTGTCGCCGAGCCAGATCGGGCCCGCGATCACCAGGATGTCGGCGGCCAGCACCTTGGCGTACAGCGACGGCCAGGCGTCGGTGGCCGCGCCGTGCTCGGTCATGTCCGGCCACACCCCGGTCGCGATGTCATGATCGGCGGCCCGGATCGTCTCCACCCGGACGCCCTGCTTGGACAAGATCGCGGCGCTGAGGTCGATCAGTCCTTGCGTGTTGCTGAGCTGCGGTGATGGCTTCAGCGTGCAGTTGAAGAACAGCGCGTTCAGGTCGT
>DAIOWL010001278.1:0-2023 GCA_036758545.1 Streptosporangiaceae bacterium
GCCCGGGGCATGGGCAAGTCCCACGTGCGGCACTTCGTGGCCGAGGGCGCCCGGGTGGTGTTCGGCGACGTGCTCGACGACCGGGGCGAGTACGTGGCGGCCGGGCTCGGCGAGGCGTCCTGCCGCTACCTGCACCACGACGTCACCAGCGAGGACGACTGGGGCGCGGCGGTGGCGCTAGCCGAGGGTGCCTTCGGCCGGCTCGACGTGCTGGTGAACAACGCCGGCATCTTGAAGTTCGCGCCGATCGCGGACATGCCGCTGGCCGATTTCCGCCAGGTCCTCGAGGTGAACGCGGTGGGCTGCTGGCTGGGCATGAAGGCGGTGACCGAGCCGATGAAGCGGGCGGGCGGCGGGTCGATCGTCAACATCTCCTCGATCGAGGGGTTCACCGGGGCGGACGGGCTGTCCGCCTACACCGCGAGCAAGTTCGCCATCCGCGGCATGACCAAGGTGGCAGCGCGCGAACTGGCCGGGTTCGGGATCAGGGTGAACTCGGTCCATCCCGGCGGGGTGCTGACCCGGATGGTCGTCGACTCGCAGGGCGCCCGTTCGGCGGAGGAGGCCGAGGCGTTCCTGAAGGCCATGCCGCTGGGGCGGTTCGGCGAGCCGGCCGAGATATCGCGGCTGGTGGCGTACCTCGCCTCGGACGACTCGTCCTACTCGACCGGGAGCGAGTTCGTCGCCGACGGCGGGCTGCTGTCGGGTCCCGGTTACTGACACAGGCTACGAACACAGGGCTACGGAGAGGAGATCGGGCGGAATGGATGACGCGCTGGCGATAGCCGGCCGGGTGGCCATCGTGACCGGGGCGGGAAACGGCCTCGGCCGGGCCGAGTCGCTGGCGCTGGCCCGGGCCGGGGCGCTGCTGGTGCTCAACGACCTGCCCGGGGACGCGGTGCAGGCGGTGGCCGACGAGATCGCGGCGGACGGCGGGCAGGCGGTGGTGACCGCCGGGGACGTCGCGGAGTGGTCGACGGGCGAGAAGCTGCTGGCCACGGCGCTGGAGCAGTACGGGCGGCTGGACATCCTCGTGAACAACGCCGGCGTGCTGCGGGACCGGATGGTGTTCACGATGTCGCCGGATGAGTGGGATCTGGTCATCCGGGTGCACCTGCGCGGGCACTTCGTGACCACGCGGCTGGCCACCGCGCACTGGCGGGAGCAGCGGAACGCGGCCGGCCACCCGGTGTACGCGCGGATCGTGAACACGTCCTCCGAGGCGTTCCTGCTCGGCTCGCTCGGCCAGCCCAACTACGCCGCGGCCAAGGCCGGCATCGCCGCGCTCACCCTGACGACCGCGCGTTCGTGCTCCCGGTACGGGGTACGGGCCAACGCGATCTGCCCCCGCGCCCGTACCGCCATGACGGCCGAGCTGATGGGCCCGGCGCCGGCGGACGAGGCGGACCCGCTGGCGCCGGAGCACGTCGCGCCGCTGGTGGTATACCTGGCCGGCCCGGCGGCCGAGGCGATCAACGGCGAGGTATTCGTGGTGCACGGGGGCGTCGCCGCGGTGATGGACCCCCCACGAGTGCGTTCGGTATTCCGGGCCTCGGGGACGCCGGACGGGATGTGGACCCTGGACGCCGTGGCCGCCGCGCTCGGCCCGGCCTACGGGGACCGGGCGCCCTCGGTCGGGTTCCTGTGCGAGGACACGCTCGAGCTGGCCACTGAGACCATCGGGTTCGGAGAACGAGGTTGATTTAGAAATAGACCAGAGTTGCTCCTGGGTAGTTTCACCTCTACTGTTGCCGCAAGGCCTCTTCATCCCACCAGGCCTGCATCACCAAGGTCGTGAACGGCACATCGGCGGTCGACGCCCGATATGGCGTTCAGGACCGATGGGGCTGGGAGGCAGGCAATTAGTCCCGCAGGTCAGAGAGGGAGCAAGGGTGAAATTCCGGATAGTGCACCGGCGAGCGGCAGTGCTGTTCGCCTTTTTGGCCCTGTTGATTGGCATTCCCGTTACCGCTTCGGCATCTTATGCCGCCGCGAGTTCCGGCTGGATCAGGGTCGGCAACCT
>DAIOWL010001279.1:0-2021 GCA_036758545.1 Streptosporangiaceae bacterium
CCGGCCAGCACTCGCCAGCCAGAGGATGAGCATGGATCACGATCCCCTCCCCAGCGATCATCCTGAGACCGAACGAGTGTCGACCGGGGTACTCCCGCCCGATACTGACGTGCAGGCCCTCATCTCAGCCGGGTATGAGCGTTATCGCCATCTCGACGAGGGGGCCGTCGCTGACTATATTCCTGCCCTGGCCGCAGCTTCGCCCAGTGCCTTCGGGGTCTGCGTGGCCGGGGTTGGCGGGCGGCTGTTCTCGGCTGGCGACGCTGACCAGGAATTCGCCATCGAGAGCATCTCCAAGCTTTTCGTCTTTGCCCTGGTCTGCCACACCCTCGGGCATGATCAGGCGCGCCAGAAGCTAGGCGTCAACAGCACAGGGCTGCCCTTCAACTCAGTGATGGCGATCGAGCTCAACACCGATCGCACGATGAACCCGTTGGTCAATGCCGGTGCCATGGCCACCACGAGCCTGGTGCCGGGCACGACTGCTGGCGAGAAGTTCGAGAACATCGTGGCCGCGATGTCGCGATTCGCCGGGCGGCGACTGGTGATGGACGATGACGTGTACGAGTCGGAGGCGGCGACCAACGACCGCAACCGGGGAATCGCCCACCTCCTGGACGGCTATGGCCGCATGTACTGCGACCCCGATCTCGCCACCGACGTCTACACCCGCCAGTGTTCTCTGCGCGTCAGCGCACGGGACCTTGCCGTGATGGGAGCCACCCTGGCCAATGGCGGAGTGAATCCGGTCACCGGTGAGCAGGCCATCGAGACCCGCTACTGCAAGCGGGTGCTGGCCGTGCTGGCCACAGCGGGGCTGTACGAGCATTCCGGCCAGTGGCTCTACGACGTGGGTCTCCCTGGTAAGAGCGGAGTCGCCGGAGGCATCGTGACGGTGTCGCCGGGCAAGGGCGGTCTCGGCACGTTCTCCCCGCCGCTCGATGCGGCAGGCAACAGCGTGCGGGGACAACACGTCACCAGGTACCTTTCAGAAGCGCTAGGGCTCAACTTGTTCGCCTCGGCTCCTTTTACCTGATTACGCCCGAAGGCCATCGCTTCAGAGCGGCCGGAGTCAGGCCAGGGTGGCCCAGAACTCGCGCAGAACAGCAGCCGCCCGGGCAGGATCCTGCAGCATCCACCAGTGGCCGAACCCGTCGAGCCCAACCGTCCTGGCGTCGGCCCGCGCGGCGGCCCTGGTCGTCAAGGCCGCGCTCAGGAAGGGGTCCTCGCTAGGGATGATCACCAATCCGGGAGCCGGGATGGCGGCGAAATCCGGTCCCCACTGCGTCCCGACGTCCACGGCCGAACGGTACAGGTCGAGGATGCAATCAGCCATCGTGCGGTTGATGTGCGATGCCAGGTCAAGGGCGGGTTCCTCGGGCACCCCGAACATCCGGAAGACACCGGCCCGCTCCTCGGCCGGTGCCGCCAGCTGCTGATCCCAGAAGTCTTCCCCCGCCTGTGGTGTCTGCCAGATCTTGGCGAAGTCGTGCCACTCGAACTCGACGTGGCCGAGGCTGGCGATGTCGGTGACCCAGGATCGGACCAGCTCGGGTCGGGTCGAGACCACCCGGACCACGAACCCGCCGCCCCAGTCGTGCCCGACGAGATCGACCGGGTCACCGAGGCGCTCGAGCTCGGCCGCGAGCCAGGCGGCGTACTCGTCCATGGTTGCTCCGAAACCTGCCGGGCGGGCGCTGTCGAACCCGGGGAGCGACAGTGCCACGGCGTCGGGGCGGTCGAGCGCAGCCAGCAGGCCGTGCCAGACGGCCGGGGTCTCGGGCACTCCATGGACGAAGACGGCGGTCACGCCTCCCATACTGCCAGCCGGAAGAGCGGCTCACGAGGCGGAGTGGCCGGCGAGGTCCGGGCCTGGCCGTACCAGGGGCGAGGCGGATGGTGCCGGGCTGGTCTAGTCAGGCAGGCTGTGGCTATGGCTCAGGGGACACGGTCCAGGCAGCGGCTCACCCTCGCGGTGGCGTGCATGGCTCAGGGCATGATGGTGCTCGACGTCCTGATTG
>DAIOWL010001280.1:0-2017 GCA_036758545.1 Streptosporangiaceae bacterium
GCCAGCCTTGGCGGCCTGACCTCGCACCCGGCCCGGTACGGCTGGGACTGGGACCTGGCCATTCAGGCCGAGTCCGGCTACGGGTTCTTCGCGCCGGGGAAGATGAGCCATCTGCTGCAGAGCCAGCCGGCTGTGGCCGGCTGGTCGGAGTTCGCGTTCGCGCAGCTGCCGATCGACGGCAAGGTCGTCCCGGCGCTCGGCCTGCGGCGCGACCTCGGGTCGGTGCAGCCGCCCACGACCAGCGGCCGCGCGCTGTCCGGCCCGGACCAGATCGAACTGGGCACGGTGACCCTGCGCGAGCTGGGCAAGAAGGTCGGCGACCGGGTCCGGATCGGCATCCCGAAGTCCGAGCGGACAGTGGTGATCACGGGAACCGTGACCCTGCCCTCGTTCGGCGTCGGCGCGACGGACCACCCCGGGCTCGGGCACGGCGCCATGGTCCCTCAGGCCACCCTGCAGACGGCCATGGGGCAGGCCCCTGGGCAGCGGCCGGGTGAGTCAGAGTCGCTCCCCGTCATCCCTTCGGCGGTGGCCATCGACCTGTCCCCCCGCACCACCGGGGCGCAGCGGGCCGCCCTGGTCAGCCGGATCGTCTCGGCCACCCCGGACGGGACCCCGGGCGGCACCTACGAGCTGAGCCAGGCGCGGGCCTCGGCGATCGTCAACACCGAGCAGATGGGCGGCCAGCCGCTCGCCCTCGCCGTCGGCCTAGCCGTGGCGGCCGTGCTGTCGCTGGCTCTGACCGTGCTCGGCCTGGTCCGCCGGCGCCGCCGCGAACTCGCCCTGCTCAAGGCGCTAGGCATGACGCGCGGCCAGGTCAGGGCGGTCATCGCCTGGCAGACCACGCTGATGCTGCTGATCGCGGTCGCGGTCGGCGGGGCACTGGGCATCGCCGGCGGCCGGCTGGCCTGGCGCGCCTTCGCCGGCTCGCTCGGGATCGTGCCGATCGTCGAGGTCCCGGTGGCCGCGCTCGTCGGCGGCCTGGCCGCGCTGGTGCTGGCCGGCAACCTGCTGGCGTCGCTGCCCGCGGCCGTGGCCGCCCGGACCCGGCCCGGGGTCAGCCTGCGGACCGAGTAGGCAGGATGGGTCGCTAGCCCCAGACTTCCTGGGCGGTCTCGACGATCAGGCGGAGCTTGGCCACCTGCTCGTCGTAGGTCAGCGCGTTGCCCTCCACCGTGGAGGAGAACCCGCACTGGCCGGACAGGCAGATCTGGTCCAGCGGCACGAACTTGGCCGCCTCGTCGATCCGCCGCTTGAGATCGTCCTTCGACTCCAGCTCCGGGCGCTTGGTCGTGACCAGGCCGAGGACCACCATCTTGCCCTTCGGCACGAACCGCAGCGGCTCGAACCCGCCCGACCGCTCGTCGTCGTACTCCAGGAAGAACCCGTCCACCGCCAGCTCGGAGAACAGCGCCTCCGCCACGAAGTCATACCCGCCCGACGCCGCCCACGAGGACCGGAAGTTGCCGCGGCACAGGTGGGTGGTGATGGCCATGTCCGCGGGCTTGTCCTTGACCGCGGCGTTGATCTGCCTGATGTAGCGCAGGTGCATGTGCTCGGCGTCCTCGCCCCGCCCGGCGATCTCGGCGCGCTGGGCCGGGTCGTTCAGGTACGCCAGCGACGTGTCGTCGAACTGCAGGTAGGTGCAGCCCAGCTGGTTCAGCCGCTGGACCTCGTCGGCGTAGGCGGCGGCCAGGTCGGCCCAGAACTGCTCCATGTCCGGGTACACCGACTGGTCGACCGAGGCGGGGCCGCCGCGGTAGTGCACCATGTTCGGCGACGGGATGGTCAGCTTGGGCACGGCCGTGGTGACGTGGGACCGCAAGAACGTGAACGCGTCCGCGAAGATCGTGTCGTTGATTGTGAGCTTGCTGTCGACGCGGATCGACGCGGGGGTGAACTCGATATCCCCCGCGGCGTTGTGGAACTTCACCGCCAGGTTGCCCGGCGCCTTGGACACCCCGCCGAGGGCGTAGATGAAGTCCATGTGCCAGGAGGCCCGGCGGAACTCCCCGTC
>DAIOWL010001281.1:0-2016 GCA_036758545.1 Streptosporangiaceae bacterium
GCCGGAACGTCGAGCCGGCGGACGCGGCCGAAGCCGGCTGCGGCCGCCGTGGCCCGCAGGCGCTGCTCGCCGGCCAGGCCGAGCGGCTCCGACGACGTGGGCGTCTTCTGGGACACCGCGTTCGGCGTGCACGCCAGTGTGGAAACGGCGTAGAACATGCGTCCGGGCGGGTTGAGGTTGTCCTCGACGCGGTCGGCACCCAGCGGCTCGACCAGGAGTACCGCGCCCGACGGCGCGACGGCCGCCCGGGCCCGCGTCAGCGCGCCGACAGGGTCTCCGAGGTCGTGCAGGGAGTCGAAGAAGGTGATCAGGTCGTAGTCCTGGCCGGGCAGGCCGGACGCGTCCGCCACCTCGAACCGCACATTGGCGACCCCGCGCCGGGTGGCCTCGGCCCGGGAGTGGGCGATCGAGGCGTCGTGGTAGTCGATGCCGAGGACCCGCGCCGCCGGATACTGCCCGGCGATGGCCATGGTCGGCGTGCCGTACCCGCAGCCGACGTCCGCGACCGAGCCGCCCGCGGTCAGGACCGCCGCCACGTCGCCCATCGCGCCGATCGCGGCCGCGATCAGGTCGCCAGGCAGGGCGACCCTGGTGAAGGCGTCCGTGCCGTGCCAGTGGGCGGCGGTGCGCTGATGCCACCCGAAGCCCTGCCCGCTGCTGAAGGCCTCGCTGAACGCCGGGAAACCCTCACCCATCGAGGAGAGCATGGTGGCCGCCGCGTCGACGAGCGCTCCGCCGGGGCCGTCGCAGATGACGGCGGCGACCGCGTCGGGCAGGGTGAACATCCCGGTAGCGGGATCGTAATCCAGGTACCCGCCCGCGGCCTGGGCCCGCAGCCACTCCCGTACCAGCGACGGTTCCACGCTGACCTTCGCGGCCACCTCGGCCGTCGTCAGCGGTCCGGCCCCGGCGAGCGCCGCCCAGAGCCCGCTCCTCGTACCGAGAGAGGTGAGGAGCACACCCAGCGCCGCCCCCAGCTCGGCCACGATCTTGGCCATCTGCTCCTCGACCGCCGCGCCGAGGTCCGCGGCGTCCGGGGCAACGTCTGCCGGCCGTGCCTGCTCCATCGTGCTCATGTCGCGTCTCCTTCTGCCCGGGCCGGGCTGGTCCCGGCTCCTGACCGTTGGGCGCGAGATTCCGTCTCGCGGCCGCGAGGTCAGGACTCGCGCCCGTGACCTGCCGGGCGATCACCGACGGCAGCCGGGTTACGCTCGTAATGTCGGATCGGCGAGGAGGCACTCGTGACGGCATGGCCGGCAGGCGAGCAGGCAGTTGCGCCGCGCCGCCTGCGGGCGTCCCATCTCGACCGCGAGCAGGCGATCAGCGCGCTCAAAGCAGCGTTCGTGCACGGCCGGCTGGCCAAGGATGAGTTCGACACAAGGGTCGCCCAGGCGCTCGCGGCGCGGACCCACGCGGAGCTGGCCGTGCTAACCGCGGACATTCCGGCCAGCGTCCCGGCTGGTGTGCCCGGCGTACCGGCTGGTGTGCCCGGCGTACCGGCTGGTGTGCCCGGCGTACCGGCTGGTGCGGCCGGCGTACCGGTTGGTGCGGCCGGCGTCCGGCCGGCCCGCGGGCCGAACCCTCCGGTGCTGGGCGTCAAGTCGGGCGTGTGCGTGACCGTGTCAGCGGCCATGCTCGCGGCCGTCTTGTGGGCGGCCGCCTGGTCCGCCGACAGCGCCGCCGCGAGCGCGGCGGCGCTCGCGGTTACCGGCGTCGTCATCCTCACCCTGTTCGTGACCGGGTACCAGGTGCGCGAGTCGCGGGAGCACGGCCGTTCGGGCCGACCGCTGCCGCCGGACACGGCACGCTAAAGCCACGCGGCGCCGGGACGCCGGGGTGCCGTCCGCCGACGGGACCGCCGTCCCGCGACGGGGCCGCCATCCAGCGACAGGACCGCCGCCCCGCGAAATCAGCATCCGCTTTGTCCTGTTGTGCCGGGATTCAACGTGGTTGATCCGGGCTTCATGGTTGATTGGGGGGTCTATTGCCCTCCGGATCAACCTCATAGCCCGGATC
>DAIOWL010001282.1:0-2012 GCA_036758545.1 Streptosporangiaceae bacterium
CCGGACCGCCAGCCCGGTCGCACGGGCCGCCGCGGCCCGGTGCCGCGGCATGGTCGACGACGACTTCGAGCCGGCCTTCACCGCCGCGCTCGCGCTCGACGACCAGCGGCCGATGCCGTTCGAGCGGGCTCGGACGCTGCTCGCCTTCGGGCGCAGGCTGCATCGCGCCCGGCGACGCGCCGAGGCACGCGAGCGTCTCTTGGCGGCACGGCGCGGCTTCGAGCAGCTGGGTGCCCGCGCCTGGGCCGAGCAGGCCGAGGCCGAGCTGAGCGCGGCCGGGGCCCGCCGCCGCCGGGAGCCCGATGACAGCGCGCTGACGCCACAAGAGCTGCGGGTCGCCGCGGCCGTGCAGCGCGGCGCGTCCAGCCGCGACATCGCGGCCGACCTGTTCCTGTCGCCGAAGACGGTGGAATTCCACCTGCGCCAGATCTACCGCAAGCTCGGCGTCCACTCCCGGACGCAGCTGATCGCGGCGCTCGAGTCGCTGGCGGAGCGAGCGCAGCCGACCGACATGCCGTGATGCCGCAGCGGCGGTTTCGTCCTCGCGTGCCCGGCTGGTTACTGGTAGGAAATCATCGAGAGCTGCGGAGTTGTTGCGATTGTCTGCTGCGGACTCATCATCGGATGGTCCTTGACATAGAAGTTCTTCCATCCGAAGGCCACCCCGGCCGGGGCGGCCCCGGTAACGGCTTGCCAGGTCTGCTCCTTATCGGCACGCGTGCCCTGCCCGTCCATGTGGATGAGAATGGCCAGGTCCTCGTGCCCGGCGTCGAGCTGGTGCTCGTCGCGGATCATCGACAGCCTGAATTGGTGCAGCACGAGGAGTTTCTGCGGCAGCCGGTGGCGTGCGGTAAGCCCGGCCAGCCAGCGGATGACGCTGTTCACCTCGCTGATGCTCACGCTGCCGATCTGGTGCAGCGGCAGCTGACGCGACGTTAGTTTCCACTCCGGGTCCAGGGCCAGCCCGACGTCGGGCATCTGCAGTAGCGACCGGTAACTCCTGGCCTGGGCGA
This sequence comes from Streptosporangiaceae bacterium, assembly GCA_036758545.1. Classification (GTDB taxonomy): domain Bacteria; phylum Actinomycetota; class Actinomycetes; order Streptosporangiales; family Streptosporangiaceae; genus Palsa-504. The sequence goes on from DAIOWL010001282.1 coordinate 1,014, forward strand.
GCAGGCTAGCCCGGCCGGGCTGCAGGTCCAAGATGACGTACAGTCCGGCAGCCGTCGCCCGGCGTACCCAGGGACGCAGGGATGCCACAGGGGACTGGTAGGAGTAGGCGCCGTCCCGGCCGGCGTGTGCCTGGGCGACGGTTGCGATGATCTCCAGGGCCGGTACGACCGGGACCCTGCTCAGGGCCCGGTACGCCGCGGCGACCTTCCTGGCTCGCGCGATGCTGGCCGACAGGTCTTGCTCGCCGAGGACACCGAGCGAGGGTGCGCCGGGGTGACCGTACAGGGCGACCAGCAAGCGCTCGGGGAACAGAACCTGGCCGCCGCCGGGCAGCTGTACCCCGGTCTGCGCGACGGCGACCCGGGATGCCAGCTGGGCGGCCGACCCGAATCCCGTCCCGATGGCGAGCACCTGGCGGGGCCGCGCCGCCGACAGCGCGGCGATGGCCGCCGGGTCGGCGCGCGGGTCGGCGCCGCGGACGGTGATCACCTGGGCCCCTGCCACTCGCGCGGTGGTGACCGCTGCCAGCGTGGCGGCGTCGCTGTCGCCGGGATGCACGAGCAGAGCCAGGCGGCCCAGGGGCGAGGGCGCCCTGGTCGCGGGCAGCATCGCCGGGTCGGTGACCACATGGACGCCCGGCAGCTGAGCCGCCTGTACATTCCCGGCCATACCCACCGCGAGCACGGCGCGCGGGTCCAGCGCCTCGATCTGCGCCCGCAGCAAACCGTTGACTACGCCTGCCGGGCCTGCAGAGCCGCCGACCCCTGTCCCGGCGGGGGCGCGGGCTGCCTTCCCAGCCGCGCTACCTGCCTCGGCCCGGCCCGGCGACGCCGAGGCAAGCAGCAGCGGCGCGTGTGCCCGCTGCGCAGACCGGGCCGCCGCGAGCTCAGCCGACCGGCCCGGGCCCGCGACAACAACCACGGGCGCTGAAGCGAACAGTCTTTCCGCCAGGCTCCCGGCGACCACGTCGGCCGCACCGGCCAGCACCGACGTCGCCG
>DAIOWL010001283.1:0-2012 GCA_036758545.1 Streptosporangiaceae bacterium
GCGCGGCTAGCACTAGCCAGTTGCGCTGGGCACTGGCGGATACGAACACGCCCCGCCCGCATGAAACTACATGTCAACAAGCCGCCAGCAAGGCGCGCTTCCGGGGGCAGTCGCCACGAGTGCCACCGGCCGACGCTGAAACCTTCCTACTGGAGGTAGCAAGTTGCCGAACTCAGCAGAACGGCACCGCGTCGTGATCGTCGGTGCTGGCTTCGCCGGTTATAACGCCGCGCGGGAGCTGTCCAGGGTGGCTGGCGCTTCGACCGAGATCACGGTGATCAACTCGACCGATTACTTCCTGTATCTCCCGCTGCTGCCCCAGGTGGGCGCCGGCCTGGTGGAGCCGCGGCACATCTGCGTCTCGCTACTCAGCAGGATGCCCAGGGTCCGGCTCGTGCTCGGCACGGTGACTCAGGTCGACGTCCGGCAGAAGGTCGTGACCTGGTCCAGCCCGGAAGGCGGATCAGGTCAGGCCGGCTTTGACCGGCTCATCCTGACCGCTGGCAGCGTGAGCAAGCTGCTGCCTATCCCGGGCGTGACCGATTACGCGCACGGGTTCCGCAGCATCGCCGAGGCCATTTACCTGCGCGACCACATCATCCGTCAGCTCGAGCTGGCTGCCGGAGCCGCTGACGAGGTGGAACGCCGGGCGCGGTGCACCTTCGTAGTTGTTGGCGCCGGTTACACCGGTACCGAGGTCGCGGCCCATGGTCAGCTGCTCACGACCAGGCTGGCCAGGCAGATTCCCGGCCTGGGCGGCGAGCAGATCCGCTGGATGCTGCTCGACACCGCCCCGCGGCTGCTGCCCGAACTCCACGAGCATCTGTCGAAGACCGCCGGCCGTGTCCTGCGGCGGCGCGGGGTCGAGGTGCGCACCGGCCAGTCGGTCGCCACTGCCCTGGATGACTGCTGGGTGCAACTGTCCACCGGTGAGAAGGTGGCCACCCACTCCCTCATCTGGTGCGTCGGAGTTCGCGCCGACCCGCTGGTAACCGGCCTGGACCTGCACACCAACCGGGGGCGGCTCGTGGTTGATGAGTTCATGTCTGTGCCCGGCGCCCCGGACATTTACGCCTGCGGGGACTGCGCCGCGGTGCCCGACCTGACCCGCCCAGGCGAGATCTGCGGCATGACCGCCCAGCACGCCGAGCGCCAGGGCAAGCAGGTCGCCAGGAACGTTGCCGCCTCCCTCGGAATCGGGAAGGCAAGGCCCTACAAACACCACGACCTCGGGTTCGTGGTCGACCTCGGCGGACTGGCCGCCGCGGCGAACCCGCTGAACATCCCGCTGTCCGGGCCGCTCGCCAGCGCTGTTACCAGGGCCTACCACCTCATCGCCATGGCCGGGAACCGGGCGCGCGTGCTCGCTGGCTGGGTCCTGAACGTCATCACGCCCGCGGAAGTGACGTCGTTCGGATTGATCGGCCCCGGATCTGTACCGCTCGACCCAGACCAGCCACGCTCCAAGGCTGTCGCATGCGGCTAAGGCAGGGCGTGGATGAGCTGGCTGCGCGAGGTGATCCCGAGCTTGGCGAAGACGTTGCCCAGGTGGTGCTGGACCGTGCGCGGGCTGAGGAAGAGCCGGGCACCGATCTCGGGGTTGGACAGCCCGTCGCGGGCTAGCCGGGCGATCTGGGCCTCATGGGCGGTCAGCTCCTGGTTCGCGGCCGCGGCGGCGGTGCGCTTGCGGGCGGTCTCGCCGGTGGCCTGCAGCTCGCGGCCGGCTCGCTCGGCGAAGGCCTCCATCCCCATGGCCCCGAGCATGTCGTGAGCGGTGCGGAGCTGCTCGCGGGCATCGGTGCGGCGGCGCTGCCGGCGCAGCCATTCCCCGTAGAGCAGATGGGCACGCGCGAGTTCCGCGCGGACGCGGCTCCGGTCCAGGTGCATGATCGCGTCCTGGTACAGGCCCTCGGCCGCGTTGCCTTCGGTCACCAGCGCGCACGAACGCGCCTCGACGCCGAGCGCCCAGCTGGTGCCGCTCGCGCTGGTCATCTCGGCGATCCAGCGGTAGG
>DAIOWL010001284.1:0-2011 GCA_036758545.1 Streptosporangiaceae bacterium
TGACCCGGCGGAGACCTGGCCCGCGTACCGGCGCCACTGCGAGCTCGCGTGCAGGCGCTCATGGTAGGCCGGGAACAAGTCGGCAGGGTCCGAACGGGCTGGGTGGGCATCCGGCGAAATTCTGGCGCCTGAATATCAACGGCCCGGCGCCGAGGCGTGCCTGTCTGCCGGATTCAGGGTCTACTGCCGGGCGCCCGACTCGTGGCACTATCAGGTATGCAGGTCAGGCACCCAGAGGAGGTGGCTCGGTGCGGAGCACGATGATGGATCTCCCGCTGACGATCACATCGATCATGCGGTACGGGACGTCGGTTTTCGGCGAGGCGGAGGTCGTCACCTGGACCGGAGACGGGACCAGGCGCCGTACCTACGCCGAAGCGGGCCGCCGGGCCGCCCGGCTGGCCAACGCCCTGCGCCGCCTGGGCGTCGACTCTGACCAGCGGGTCGGCACCTTCATGTGGAACAACGCCGAGCACCTCGAGGCCTACCTGGCGGTCCCCTCGATGGGCGCGGTGCTGCACACGCTCAACATCAGGCTCGCGCCGGCCGACGTCGGCTACATCGCCACCCACGCCGAAGATCAGGTCGTCATCGTGGACGCCTCGCTGGTCCCCAAGTTCGCCGAGATCCTGCCCAGCGCGCCGACCGTCAAGCACGTGATCGTGACCGGCGGCCCGCTCGACGAGACGCCGGGAGCCGACCAGCTGACCGGCGTGGGCGTGCACCGCTACGAGGACCTGCTCGCCGTCGAGGCGGACGTGTTCGACTGGCCGTCGATCGACGAGCACTCGGCCGCGGCGATGTGCTACACCAGCGGGACCACCGGGCACCCGAAGGGCATCGTCTACAGCCACCGGTCCAGCTACCTGCACTCGATGGGCGCCTGTCTCGGGAACGCCTTCGCCCTCACCGAGCGGGATCGCGTGCTCCCCGTCGTGCCGATGTTCCACGCCAACGCGTGGGGCCTGGCCTACGCCAGCCTGCTGTCCGGGGCCGCCCTGATCATGCCCGACCGGGACCTGTCCCCCGCCACGCTGGTCCGGCTCATCGGCGACGAGCACGTCACCGTGGCCGGCGGAGTGCCGACGATCTGGGCCGGCCTGCTCGACTACATGCGATCGACGGGTGGTGACCTGTCCTCGCTCCGGCTGGTGGTCGCGGGCGGCTCCGCGGTGCCGCACTCGATGATGGTGAGGTTCGAGAAGGAGCTCGACGTGCGGATCCTGCAGGCCTGGGGCATGACCGAGACATCGCCGCTGGCCAGCGTGGCCCACGTCCCGGTCGGCGTGAGCCCGGACGAGGAATGGTCGTACCGGGACAGCCAGGGCCGCCTGTTCTGCACCGTCGAGGGCCGGCTGTCCGGCGACGGCGAGGCGCTGCTGCCGAGCGACGGCGAGGCGGTCGGCGAGGTCGAGGTCCGCGGGCCCTGGATCACCGGCTCCTACTACAAGGACGACGACCCGGCCAAGTTCCACGACGGCTGGCTGCGCACCGGCGACGTGGGGACGATGGACGAACGCGGCTTCATCCGGCTGACTGACCGGGCCAAGGACGTGATCAAGTCCGGTGGCGAGTGGATCTCCTCGATGGAGCTCGAGAACATCCTGATGGCCCACCCCGACGTGGCCGAGGCCGCGGTGATCGGGGTGGCCGACGACAAGTGGGGGGAGCGGCCGCTCGCGGCGGTGGTGATCCGGCCCGGCGCGGAGGTGACCGCGGAGAAGCTGCGGGCCTTCATGACCGAGCAGATCCCGCGCTGGCAGCTCCCCGAGCGCTGGTGCTTTGTCGCCGAGGTTCCCAAGACCAGCGTGGGCAAGTTCTCCAAGCGGCAGATGCGAGAGGCCTACCTGCGCGGCGACTACGAGATCATCGAGGTGCGCTGACCGCGTTCGGTCCCGGGGTTGCTTTGCCGGGGCCGGGCCAGTGCCGGTACGCTATGGCCCACCGCACCACGCGTGCGGCTGGAGGATTCGCCTAGTCCGGTCTATGGCGCCGCACTGCTAATGCGGTT
>DAIOWL010001285.1:0-2009 GCA_036758545.1 Streptosporangiaceae bacterium
ATGGCGTCCTTCTGCTTCCCGGCCGAGCGGTACGCCGAGGCCAGGCTGGCCCGGGCCGCGATGGTGTCCGGGTGGTCCGGCCCGCGCATCCGCTCCTGGTCGGACAGGGCCCGCTGAAACTGCCCGATCGCGTCCTTGGCCCGCCCGCTGGCCGCGTAGGCGGCGCCGAGGCTGGCCCGGGCGCCCAGCGTGGTGGGGTGCCCGACGCCGAGGTGGTGCTCGGCGTCGGCGAGCAGCGCCTCGTAGGCCGCGATCGCCTCCCGCGGCTCTCCGGACGCCTGGTACGTCTCAGCCAGGCTGGCCCGGGCGTCCAGGGTGACGGGGTGGGCCGCGCCGAGCAGCCGCGCGGAATCGGCCACGGTTCGCTCGTACAGGCCGATCGCGTCGGCCGGCCGCCCGGCCGACTGGTAGGCGTGGGCCAGGTGGGCCCGGGCCGCGATGGTCTCGGGGTGCTCGGCGCCCTGGTGCTGCTCCCGTTCGGCCAGCGCCGTCTGGAACACCGAGATGGCGTCGGCGGACTTCCCGGCGGCCTCGTAGGCCGCGGCCAGCCGGTCCCTGGCCACCACGGCGTTCGCGTGAGCGGGGCCGAGCAGCCGGGTGCTGGTGGCCACCATGGACTTCCAGTACGTGATGGCCGCCTCGGACAGCCTGCTGTGCTCCAGCGACAGTCCGGCGCGGAACAGCAGCGGGTGCGCCTCGGGCTTCCATAGCAGGCCCCCGTCGGACGCCCGAAGGGTCGCGGCGCAGTCGCGCAGGGCCTGCTCGAGCTGTGCTTGCTGGAAGGGGCTCTGCGCCACCGCGCCCGTGCCCGCGCTGTCGCCGTCGCCGTCCGGCCAGGTTTCCAGCAGCGCGTCCGCGGCGGCCAGCACCACCTGCTCCAGGTCGGCGGCCGGGAGGTAAGCCCGCACCGCGGCCTGCACGCTGGCGTGCATCTGCACGGTGCGCACCGGGCTGACCGGGTCGATCGTGACCAGGCCGGCCTGGGCCAGGTTGTTGATGGCCGCGCGCACCATGTTCTGGTCGGCCGCGTTGGCGGTGCTCGGCCGTCCGGCGATGTAGCCGCAGGCGGCCGGGCTGGTCAGCACGGCGCCGGGCACGCCGTGGTGATCGAGCATCGCGGCCAGTACCAGGGCGGGCCAGGCCAGCCCGGTCGGCGGCAGCTCGTGCGCGCACTCCGCGGCAATGGACCAGGTGGCCAGCACCGCGGCCGAGACGCCCGGCACCACAGGCATGTGACCGATCCGCTCGGCCAGCAGCGCGCGATACTCCCGGCAGCCCTGCCTGCGGGCGCTCATCGCCGCCGTGGCCTGGGCCAGCGCGAGCGGCAGCCCGTCCAGGTCCTCGCCCAGGTCCAGCGCCTCGATCCGCTGGTCGGGATAGTCGGAGAGCCGGGAGGTGACGTAGTCCAGGGCCTCGCGCCGGTTCAGCCCGGACACCGGGACGACCCGCAGGTTCATCCCCTCGGCCGTGCTGCCCTGCGCCGGCCCGCCCTCAGCCACGGCGTCCTCGAACGCGCTGGCCGGAAGCCTGCTGGTGATCAGGACCCGGCCGGATGCGCCGGCCGGCCACAGATCCTCGAGGTCGCTCAGCTCGGCTAGGTCGTCGATGACCAGCGCCCATGGCCGCCTGGTGTGGGCCAGCCAGGAGACGAACCTGGCCGCGGCGGTCTCGGCGCCCTCGTCCGGCTGGCTGGCGTCGACCGTGTTGGCCGCCTGGGCGAAGCCGGTGATGACCGATTCCCGGCTGGCGGCGTTGACCCAGATCAGGACCTCCACCGTCCGGGTGTTCCACATGGCGTGCGTGAACTCCACCGCAAGCTGGGTCTTGCCCGTGCCGCCCTGAGCGGCCGGGACCCTTGCCGCCTGCCCGTTCTCCTCGCCGTGGACCAGCACCACGGTCTGCCCAGGGCGCATGCTGCTGGCCAGGTCGGGGCCGCTCTGCTCGCGCGGGTAGTAAGCATCGGCGAGCGGCGGCACGGTCCCGGACAGCAGCACCCCAGATCCCGAACT
>DAIOWL010001286.1:0-696 GCA_036758545.1 Streptosporangiaceae bacterium
TGCGCCCTTGGGTTACTTCTTGGGCTTCTCACCGTTGACGAGCGCCTTGAAGTCCGCGCCAGCGCGGAACTTGGGCACCGAGGAACTCGGCACCTGGATGGTCGCGCCGGTGGCTGGGTTGCGGGCCGTGCGGGCGGGCCGCTCGCTCTTCTCGAAGACGCCGAACCCGGTGATGGCCACCTTGTCGCCGCTCGCGACGGCGGACTGGATGGCCTCGAGCACCGCGTTCACGGCTTCGGTGGCGGATTTCTTGTCCCCCAGCCGTCCCGAGATCGCGTCGATCAGATCACGCTTGTTCATGGTTCACTCCTGCGCTTCCCCCACAGGTCGCGTGGGCTCAGAAACGAGATCGCGACCTCTGACCTGCCCGAAAGTAGGCGATCAAACGCCGTTGCACAATAACCTCGGCCACATTGGGCCGCGTGTCGGCGAATATCACACGCCTCAGCATCCAGCAGGTATACGCAAAGTATCCAAATTCCGGTTGTGCGCTACCGTACGCTCACGCCCGAGGTCAGAAGCGTGACCGTCCTCGTCTTCCCGGCGCGTGCGTGCCTGGCGGGGATAGCACCGGGAGCACAGGTCCCGCGCCCAGGGGCGCCTAGCTGGGCGTAGCGGCTGACGTTGCACACCAGGCTCACGGGCAACACCAGCAACGCGCTGGAGCCGCCGGGGCGCCCTGGGTGGGGGCGGGCG
>DAIOWL010001286.1:706-2009 GCA_036758545.1 Streptosporangiaceae bacterium
GACGATGTGACGTTGACCCGGTCCTGACCGGGACGTTGTGACATTGTCCCGGTTGGCCTGGCCGGAGGCGTCGGGGCAGGACGCCTCCGGAGGCCGAACGGGTGTTGTGGGTGGGTCGGGAGGTGATGAGGTTGCGAGGGGTCAGGCGGTTACGGGGAGGAATTTGGGGCGGGAGTGCTCGAAGGTGGTGATGTTGTCGACGTGGCGGAGGGTCAGGCCGATGTCGTCCAGGCCCTCCATCAGCCGCCAGCGGGTGTAGTCGTCGATCTCGAAGGACGCGGTGATCCCGGCCGTCTCGGCGGTCACCAGGCGGTGGTCCAGGTCCACGACGATCTCGGTGGCGGGTTCGGCCTCCACCGCGTCCTGCAGGGCGGCCACGGTGGCCTCGGGCAGCACGACCGGGAGCAGGCCGGCCTTGGTGGAGTTGCCGCGGAAGATGTCGCCGAACCTGGGCGCGATCACGGCGCGGAAGCCGTAGTCGGTCAGCGCCCAGACCGCGTGCTCGCGCGACGAACCGGTGCCGAAGTCCATGCCCGCGACCAGGATCGTCGCGCCCTCGTACTGCGGCTGGTTGAGCACGAAGGACGGGTCCTCGCGCCAGGCGGCGAACAGGCCCTTGCCGAAGCCGGTCCGGCTCACCTGCTTGAGGTACTCGGCCGGGATGATCTGGTCGGTGTCGACGTTGCTGCGGCGCAGCGGCACCGCGCGGCCGGCGTGCGTGACGAACGGTTCCATGGCTGATGGCTCCTCTACAGGTCGGCCAGTTACAGGTCAGCAGGTGCGGCCAGGTGGCCGGTCACGGCGGTGGCGGCGGCCACTTCCGGCGAGACCAGGTGGGTGCGCCCGCCCTTGCCCTGGCGGCCCTCGAAGTTGCGGTTGGAGGTGGAGGCGCTGCGCTCCCCCGGGCTGAGCTTGTCCGGGTTCATGCCGAGGCACATCGAGCAGCCCGCCGACCGCCAGTCGGCGCCCGAGGCCGTGAAGATGGCGTCGAGCCCCTCCCGTTCGGCCTGAGCCCTTACGGCCATCGATCCCGGGACCACCAGCATCCGGACCGACGGCGCCACCTGCCGGCCCTGCAGCACCGAGGCGGCCGCCCGCAGGTCCTCGATCCGGCCGTTGGTGCAGGAGCCGACGAAGATCGTGTCCACCGCGATGTCGCGCAGCGCGGTGCCGGGCTTGAGGTCCATGTAGGTCAGCGCGCGCTCGGCGGCGGCCCGGGCGGCCGGGTCGGCGAAGGAGCCGGGATCGGGCACCGAGGACGCCAGCGGCAGCGCCTGCCCCGGGTTGGTGCCCCAGGTCACGT
>DAIOWL010001287.1:0-2008 GCA_036758545.1 Streptosporangiaceae bacterium
CACCGTTTCGGTGATGTACCACCACGAGCGGGGACCGAGTCCCCCCTCGGACACCAGAACCGGGGAACTTTCCCCTGAACCCACGCACTGCTCGCACACGCACGCCGGGCGGCCTGTCATCACGGCCGCCCCGGCCCCGGCCGCGCCGTCGCCTCCTGTCCGGGAGGCAGCCATGACTGCCGGGCCCGCTGCCCCGTAACCCCAGCCGCCAGCCATGGCGCGACCGAGGGCAGAGCGCGCCTTGTCGTTCTCGACGGCAGGCCGCATCCGGGCCTACGGTGGGTGGCGAAGTCCCGGCGCGAAGGGGATCCCCGGTGTATCCAGGCCCGCATGCTCTCAAGCGCGCTGATCAGGCGGCGTTCGTCATGGCCTCATGCCCGGCACCGACCCAGGACCGGAAGTCGCCGCCGAGCTGATCGCGTTCTGCCGCGAGCACCTCGCGCACCTCAAATGCCCCCGGTCGGTCGACTTCACCAGCCAGCTCCCCCGGCTCCCCACCGGCAAGCTCTACAAGAAACCCCTCCGGGACACCTACTGGGGTCAATCCCGCAGCCGCATCGTGTGACACCCCGCCCAGGACTCGTGCAGCGTGCATCGGTACCAGCCGGCAGCGTCAGCGTGCCGTTGAAGCCAATCTTCACGCCCACGGTCGAGAGGACGATCGGCATGCCGTACGCCCGCTGACAGGATGGCCACCGCACAGGTGAACCGTCCGCACCGGATACAGGTGATTCGCCGCGGGCCGCGCCCGGTTCAGCCGTTCCGGCCGACCCCGCTCAGGCCAGCCCGCTCAGGCCGGCAGAGAGCAGCCGCATCTTTCTCGCGCGTCGCACGGCCGAAGAACGGTCCTGAGCCTGGAGCTTCGCGTAGATGTTGCGGATGTGGGTGTTGACGGTGTTCACCGAGACCGATAGCTCGCTGGCGATCTCCGGCCGGGACAGGTTCGTCGGGAGATACCGCAGGACCCGCAGCTCGCTCGGGCTGAGTTGCTCAATCTCGGCCGGCGAAGGCTCATGGTCCGACGCTACGGATGTCCCCCGGATGACCTCGGCGATGTCGGTAATCAGCGTCGCATGAGCTGTCTCGTGCGACGGCATGGCTTCGAGTAGCTCGAGTGCGCCTGTTGTCGCGAACGGCAGGACAAGCCGGTCCGCCTCCGACAGAGCCAGCGCGCTCTCGGTGGCCGCGATGGCAGCGCGCTGATCGCCGAGTTCGCGATGCGCGAGCGCCGCCAGCAGGTTTGCCTCGATGACGGTCACGTGACCGATGACTGGCGCCGTGCCGTCCAGGACATCGTGCGCCGCGGCGAGAGCAGCGCCCGGGTTGCCCTCGGCGAGGCAGATGACCGCCCGGGCATTACTGATCTCGCCCGAGCTGGCCAGGCTGTCGTCCAGTGCGGCCAGCGACGTCCGGGCGTCGCCGACCTGGCCGAGGCGAGCCTGGGTGGCCAGCCGGAAGCTAGTCAGCTGACTCGCCAGCGCGTGTGAGCCTTCCAGCTTCGCCTGCAGGTGCTCGGCCGCGCCGTATTCCGCCAGCGCCTCCTGCTGCCTGCGCCGGCCGGACATCAGCATGCCGGTGGCCAGGTGCAGCAGCAGCCTGATGAGGCGGCCGCTGTCTGACTCCAGAGCGCGGGCGGTGCGCCGCAGCCAGCGTTCGCCCTCGTCGAATTCACCGGTCCAGATGAGAACGCCGGCGAGGTTCACGAGCGCCGGCGAGATGACTGGCTCCGCGCCCCAGCCATGCTGCTCAGCCAGCGCTATCGCCTCCTGGCACCGCCGCCGCGTCGTGGCGAAGGGCTCGATCTTCGCTGCGAAGGCCAGCTCAGCCAGGCAGGCCACCTCAAGGTACGGACGTCCGATCCTCCGCGCCAGTTCGGCCCCCTGGAGCAGGTGCCGCTGGCTGTCCTGGTTTCCCAGCGACCACGCTTCGACGATTCCGAGGTTCATGAGCGCTACCGCGCGCAGGTCGCTGTCGAGCGCGATGTCCTCGTCGGACTGCCCGGTCACCG
>DAIOWL010001288.1:0-2008 GCA_036758545.1 Streptosporangiaceae bacterium
TGTGAAGGTTGAAGATGACGGCGTCCATCGCCGCGGCGAACCCGAGCGTCACCACAGCCAGGTTCACGCCGCGCAGCCGCAGCGCAGGCAGGCCGATGATCAGGCCGACCGGTACCGCGCACAGCCCGGCCAGGATCAGCGACCACGGGAAGCCGATGCCCAGGTCGGTGGCGATGTGCCCGAGCATGAAGCCGCCGATCCCGGCCAGCGACATCTGGGCCAGCGACACCTGACCGACGTAGCCGGTCAGCACCACCACAGACAGGGCGATGCAGGTAACGGTCAGCGAGGATATGAACGCGAAGCGCAGGACGCCGCTGAGCACGAACAGCAGGATCACGCCGGCGACGAAGCAGGCGGCGGCGGTGCGCAGCGGCGTCTGCGGGCGGCCGACCGACGGGTTGCGTTCGGCCGTCTCGCCCCCGCGGGCCAGCACGGTGCGCGAGCGGACCGCCATCACCACGATGATGACGAGGAACGGGAGGGCGTCCCCGAGGCCCTGCTGGGGCAGCCAGGTCCAGACCGTGATGAGCTTGGTGATCTCGGACTGGGCACAGCCGATCAGCAGGCCGGCCAGCGCGGTAAGCCAGAACGACTGGAACCGGCCGACCAGCGCGGCGGCCAGGGCGGGCACCACGAACAGCGTGTAGGAGGTCGGGTCGAGGCTGGCGACCGGGGCGATCATGATGCCGGCCGCGCCGGCCAGGACCGTGGCGATGACCCAGTTCTGGCCCGCCACCCGGTTGGCGGAGATGCCGGTCAGTGCGGCCCCCCGGTCGTTCTCCGCGCCGGCCCGGGTGGCCAGGCCGAACCGGGAGAAGCGGTAGGCGAGCGTCAACGCGACCGCGATGACCACGACCACCCCGGTGAAGTACAGGCGGTCCTCGGGAAACGTGATCCCGGACAGCGACAGCGGGGAACTGGGGAAGATCGGGTTAGTGGCCACCGGCTGGGTGCTGAAGTTGAGCACCGCGATGGCCTCCAGGCCGAGCATGACGCCGACCGAGGCGCAGACGCGGGTGAGTGGCGAGGCGGTCCGTATTGGCCGGTAGATCAGCACGTAGAGCACGAGCCCGAAAACCGCCGCGTACACCAGCGAGATAACGATGGCGAGCCACGTGCTCAGGCCGGCCCCGCCGTTCAGCGAAATCTGGTGCGGGATCAGCACCACGGGCAGTTCGAGCTGCCCGAAGCTGCGCAGGTTGATGAAGACGTAGGCGATGAACATGGCCACGGCGCCGTGGGCGAAGTCGACCACGCCGGCGCTGCGGTACTTGAGGACGAGCCCCTGGCCGAGGATGGCGTAGGTCGCACCGGCGCCGAGCCCGAGGATCAGGAAGAGGAAGTAGCTGGACATGGTGTCTCGTTCATCGCTTGTTGGTGTACACGGCGCTGGGGTCCGGCCTGGGCGGGCGGACCCCAGCGGTCATCAGCCGTTGATGCCAGGGAAGTAGCCTTTCGAGGTCACCCAGTCGCTCGAATTCGGCTGGGTGATCGTAGTGTTCTGGACCTGGTTCATCAGGTAGTAGTCGCTGCAGATCGCCGGTGCGCCCTTCATCGCCTGCCCGTCGCACGAGTAGGGGTGCGACAGGAAGTTCTGGTGGGTGCCCGCCTTGAACGCGGCCAGGATGGATTGGGTGGTCGGTGTGCCCGAGATCGTGCTCAGCATCTGCTGGACGTTGATCACGGTGGCGAAGCCAGCCGTGGAGATCGAGTCGATCAGGGTGCCCGGCGCGGCCCACTTCTTCATCGCCGCCTGGAACAGCTGCGCGTCGTGGCTGGTCCCGCTCTGCAGCAGGAACGGCGAGGCGATGTACATGCCGTTGGCCCCGCCGGCGGAGGCCTCGATCACCGGCGGCGCGCCGCACGGGTCGATGCCCATGATCTTGCCGGTGTAGCCGACGGACTTCAGCGCCTTCAGCATGTTGCCGCAGCCGTTCGGGACGTCGATGTAGGCGAGCTGGGCGCCGCTGCTCTCGACCAGGGCCGCCTGCGGGCTCGGGTCCGG
>DAIOWL010001289.1:0-2007 GCA_036758545.1 Streptosporangiaceae bacterium
CGACGCTCGCGGCCGGCGACGCCGGCCCGGCCGGCAGCGTCGGCCCCGCCGGCCCGGCCGGCAGCGTCGGCACTGTCGAAACGCAGTACCTCGACCTGCCGGAGCCAGTCCGGCTCGACTGCGGCCGTGACCTGCACCCGGTTCGCGTGGCGTACGAGACCTACGGCACCCTCTCGCCCCGGTGCGACAACGTCATCCTTGTGTGCCATGCGCTCAGCGGCGACGCCCACGCGGCGGGCGTCGCCAAGACGCCGCCCCAGGAGAGTACCCGCGACGGGTTCGCGGCCACCGATCGCGACGGCACGGCCGGCAAGGGGCTCGGCTGGTGGGACGGGATGATCGGCCCCGGCAAGGCGTTCGACACCGACCGCTTCTTCGTCGTGTCCACGAACCTGCTCGGCGGCTGCCGGGGGACGACCGGGCCGTCGTCGACCGACCCGGCGACAGGCAGGCCGTACGGACCAGACTTCCCCGTGATCACGGTGGCCGACATGGTACGGACCGAACGGGCCTTCCTTCACGCCCTCGGTATCGAGCGGCTCGCGGCGGTGGCCGGAGGCTCACTCGGCGGGATGCAGGCCTTCGAGTGGGCCATCCTGTTTCCCGATCAGGTCGATGCCGTCGTGGCGATCGCCAGCACGCACGCCCTGCACCCGCAGGGCGTGGCCTGGAACGCGATCGCGCGGAACTCGATTCTCGGCGACCCGGCCTGGCAGGGCGGCCGGTACTACGGCACGGGCCGCGCGCCCGAAGCCGGGATGGGCGTGGCCCGGATGGTCGGCCACGTGACGTACCTGTCCGCACAGGCGCTGAGCGACAAGTTCGGCCGGCGCCTGCAGTTCGCCGACGACATCCGTTTCACGATCACCGAGCCGGAGTTCGCGGTCGAGAGCTACCTGCGCCACCAGGCCGACTCGTTCGTCAGGCGCTTCGACGCCAACACCTATCTCTACATGTCGCGCGCCCTGACGTATTTCGATCTCGCCCGGCAGCACGGCAGCGGATCGCTCGAGCAGGCGCTCGACGGCGTTTCGGCGCGGACGCTGCTGATCGCGTTCAGCTCCGACTGGCTGTACCCGCCGTCCGCGTCAGGGGAGATCGAGGCGGCGCTCCGCGCTCTCGGCAAGCCAGCCGAGTTCCACGTGATCGAGGCGCCGTACGGCCACGACTGCTTCCTGCTCGAGGAAGCGCGGCAGACGCCTATCATCCGCCGCTTCTTGAATAAGCAGCGCCTGGAGGAAGCTCCGTGACCGTCAGACCAGAAGAATCCCGCGCGTTCGGCTTCGAGACCCGGCAACTGCACGCCGGCCAGCGGCCCGACCCGAACACGGGCGCACGTGCGGTGCCTATCTTCGCCACGACCAGCTACGTGTTCGAGGACCCGGAATCGGCGGCGGCCTACTTCAACCTGCAGGAGTACGGGAACACGTACTCGCGCATCATGAACCCGACCACCGCGGTGTTCGAGGAGCGAGTGGCGAACCTCGAGGGCGGCGCCGGCGGGGTGGCGTTCGCCAGCGGCCTTGCCGCCCAGGCGGCCGCGCTGTTCACGCTGCTGGAGCCGGGCGACCACGTGGTCTCGTCCTCGGCGCTCTACGGCGGGACGGTGAACCAGTTCAAGCACGTGCTGCGCAAGATGAACGTGGAGCTGACCTGGGTCGATCCCGACGACCCCTCCGCCTGGCGCAACGCGGTCCGCGCGAACACGAAGGCCTTCTTCGGCGAGACGATCGGCAACCCGGCCGGGAACGTGCTGGACATCGAGACGCTGGCGGCCATCGCGCACGAGCATGAGCTGCCGCTGATCGTGGACAACACGTTCGCCACGCCGTACCTGTGCCGCCCGATCGAATGGGGCGCCGACATCGTGATCCACTCGGCGACCAAGTTCATCGGCGGCCACGGCACGTCCATCGGCGGTGTCGTCGTCGAGGCGGGCACGTTCAACTGGTCCAACGGGCGGTTTCCCGTGGTCGCGGATCCGTCGCCGGCCTACCACGGCCTGCA
>DAIOWL010001290.1:0-2007 GCA_036758545.1 Streptosporangiaceae bacterium
GGCGATGGCGGCGGCGCCGCCGGCGGAGTGGCCGGCCATCGCGATGCGGGACGGGTCGATCAGCCCGGCGCCCGGCCAGGCCGGGTGCGCACCGGTCAGCTCGCCGAGCACGAAGGAGACGTCGGCGGCCCGGCCGGTCACGACCTTCTCCCAGAACCCCTGGCCCCGCCGGGGTGCCTCCCGGGCGAGGCAGGTGGTGACCCGCCCATCGGGAAAGGCCGTGGCGAGGCTCTCGTAGGTGTGATCAATTCCGGCTACGACGTAGTCATGGCTGGCCAGGTCCTCGGCCAGCCCGGTGAGCGTGCTGCGGGGGTTGGTGAAGCCGGGTGAGAGCACGACGAGCGGGAGGCTGCCCTCGTTCCCGGCTGGGGCGGCGTCGCTGACCGCGTTGGTCCGGACCGTGCTCAGCGCGTCGGGCGGGACCCCGGTGATGCCCCTGCCGGTGAGCTGGAGCCGGGACTCCGCTGGCGTCATGTACCGGGCTCGCGGCCCGTCCGACGGCGCCGCCGGGTACCACAGCGAGACCATCAGCTCTCGTGCGTTCACCCCCGCGGCCCAGGGATCGGGACGGGAGAGGTCTTTGAGGCATACGGACGTGGTCCCCACGGGGGACGGACCGGTCGGCTCAGGCAGGTAAGGCGTGGGATGACCGCCTGACCCGCCCCTTCCAGGACGCGATCGCCACCGGCCAGACGAGCACGGCGAACAGCAGGTTGCCGAGCGCGAGCACCGCGGTAGCCGTCAAACTGCCCGCGAAGGGGATGCTGACGGCATCGAGCAGGAACGCGGGCGCGGCCACCAGCACCGCGACCCGCCAGCCCACGGTGCCGCGTATACGAGTGATGACGACAGCGACCGCGAGGGCCAGGACGCCCAGGAGGGTGTAGGCAGAACCTTCCAATGACGCGAAGGGGCTCACCAGGTAAACGGCCGCAGTGGACCCGAATACTACGGAAAGGACTGCGATCATGAGGCAGGCTCGCCGCGTCCCTGCGATCGTTAGGCCCCGTCGCGGGCCGGCGGAGAAGGCCAGCGAGCAAGCCGCCAGGCTGGCCATGACGATGGGACCAACACCGGCCGTGTTGAGAAACAGGGGAAGCCCCGCGGACCAGGCACCGGTCAGCTGCATGACCTCGGCCAGCGGACTTACCAGTGCCGGCGTCAGCAGGATGGACGCGATCGCCGCGGCGGCCCGCCGCCGGCCGGTCAGCCCCAGGAGCACCACGGCCAGCCAGCCGGTCATCACCGCCACGGGCGCGCCGAGACGGGGTACGAGGCCAAGCTGCCAGAACGGAGCCGCCAGCGGGTAGGCCAGATCTACCGCCACGACTTGCCGGACTGCCACCGCGAGGTCCAGGACGGCGATGATGAGCATCAGCACCGGGGTGATCAGGCTCACCACGGCCAGGGCGTCCTGCCAGGGCTCACCGGCCAAGGCCCGGCGCGCCCGGATGGCCAGCCCGCACGCGACCAGGTTCGCCGTCTGCCTCGCGCCCGGCGCGCGCTGCCCGGGCCGGGCGGTGGCCAGCAGCACGCCGAGCATCTCCTCCCGGTGGACCTGGCGATGCCCGGGCGGGTAGCAGCGCAGCAAGCGCCGGTAGCGTCGTTCCAGCGCCTCGGCCCGCTCCGCGTCCGGCGCGCTCATGCGGTACCTCCGGCGAGCCGTGCGCTCAGCCGCTGCGCCGCGACGGCGGCGGTGGCGCGACGGCGTTCGGTCTCGGCGGCCAGCAGTGCCGCGCCCTCGTCGGTGAGCCGGTAGTACCGGCGCAGCCGCCCGTCGGCGACTTCCTCCCGGTCCGGCGCGACGAGCCCCGCCGAGCACAGCCGGTCCAGGGCCATATAGAGGGTGCCGGTCTGCAGCCGGGTCACGCCGCCGGAGGTACGCCCGGCGTCGGTGATGATCGCGTAGCCATGCTGGGGCCCGGCCGCGAGGGCGGTCAGGATGAGGAAGGTGGGCTCCTGCATGCTCCGCTTCATGTCATAGACATATCTCAATCATCTACGCAT
>DAIOWL010001291.1:0-2006 GCA_036758545.1 Streptosporangiaceae bacterium
GAAAAGGTATGCCTGACCGGGCCGGGGCCGCATGATGGTAAGCCACACAGGGCAGGAGTCCGGCATGGGCCAACCAGAGCATACAGACGTGGTCGTGCTCGGCCTGGGTCCCGGCGGAGAATACGTCGCCGGGACGCTGGCCGAAGCGGGGCTGCACGTAACCGGGGTCGAATCCCGCCTCGTCGGCGGCGAATGCCCCTACTACGGCTGCGTGCCCTCCAAGATGATGGTTCGCGCCGCCAATCTCATCGCCGAGACCAGGCGGGTGCCGGGCATGGCCGGAACATCGGCGATCACCCCCGACTGGTCACCGGTCGCGCGGCGGATCAGGGACGAGGCCACCGACGACTGGAACGACAAGGTGGCGGCCGACCGGTTCGCCAGCAAGGGCGGCCACCTGGTCCGCGGCCGCGGCACGATCACTGGTGCCAGCGAGGTGACGGTGACCGGTGCCGAGGGAACCCGGGTCCTGGAGGCCCGCAAGGGCATCGTGATCAACACCGGGACCGATCCGGCCATCCCGCCCCTGTCGGGGCTGGCGGGCACCCCGTACTGGACCAACCGGGACGTGGTTCAGGCCGAACGGGTGCCGGAGTCGCTGATCGTGCTGGGTGGCGGGGCCGTCGGCGCCGAATTCACCCAGGTCTTCGCCCGCTTCGGCACCGCCGTCACCCTCGTCGAGGCGCTGCCGCGACTGGTGTCGTTCGAGGAGCCCGAGGCCAGCGAGCTGATCGAGCGGATCTTTACCGCCGAGGGCATCACGGTCTACACGAACGCTCCGGCCGAGCGGGTCAGCCACAACGGCAGCCATTTCTCGGTTCACCTGGGGATGAACACCCTTACCGCCGAGCGATTGCTGGTCAGCACCGGACGCCGGACCGACCTCGCCGCGCTCGGCGTGGCCGCGGCCGGCCTGGACCCCACGGCCAAGACGATCCCGACCGACGGCTGGATGCGCGCCGCGGACGGCGTGTGGGCCATTGGCGACGTGACCGGGAAAGGCGCGTTCACGCACATGTCCATGTACCAGGCGGACATCGCGGTGCGGGACATCCTGGGCCAGGGCGGCGAGCCCGCCGACTACCGCGCAGTACCGAGGGTCATCTTTACCGATCCAGAGATCGGCAGCGTGGGCCTGACCGAAGAACAGGCCCGGGAAGCCGGCCTGCGGGTACGTACCGGAACGGCCCAGGTGCCGTACTCGGCCCGGGGGTGGATCCACAAGGCGGGCAACGACGGATTCATCAAGGTGATCGAGGATGCCGACCGTTCGGTACTGGTGGGCGCGACGTCGGCCGGCCCGGTCGGCGGCGAGGTCCTGTCCGCCTTGCAGGTCGCGATCCGCGCCGAGGTCCCGGTGCCCACCTTGCGTAACATGCCGTACGCGTACCCGACCTTCCACCGCGCCATCGAGGACGCGCTCAAGGACCTGCACGGGGCTGAAGGGCTCAGACCGTCATGACACACCGCCCGGCCGTGGTCGCCTTCGACGTGATCGAGACGCTGATGTCACTGGAGCCGCTGCGTGAGCGGCTCATCGAGATCGGCCAGCCCGCGCACATGCTCGAGGCCTGGTACACCCGCACGCTGCGGGACGGCATGGCGCTGTCCGCGACCGGGGACTTCGCGCCGTTCACCGACGTCGCCGAGTCCGCGCTGCGCGGGCTCACCGGTTACACGGTCAGCGACGAGCAGGTCGCGCAGGTCATGGCCGGGTTCAGCGACCTGCCTGCCTTCCCCGACGCGCTGCCCGCGATGACCACGCTCACCGAGAACGGGGTGCGCGTGGCCTGCCTGACCAACGGGTCGGCGTACCTCACCTCCTCGTTCCTCAACCGCACCGGGCTCGGCTCGCTGGTGGACCGGGTGATCTCGGTCGGCGAGGTGTTCCGCTGGAAGCCGTCGCAGATGGTGTACCTGTACGCCGCCGAGGTGCTGGACGTCCCGCCGCAGTGGCTGGCGCTGGTCGCGGCGCACGACTGGGACTGCCACGGCGCCAAGCGGGC
>DAIOWL010001292.1:0-2005 GCA_036758545.1 Streptosporangiaceae bacterium
GGGGCGGTCAGCTGCGGCGGAGCGGGAAACCCGGCCCGTTCGGTAACTTAACCGGTCAGCACCTCGGGCTGATCCCAGTCGGGCCGCAGCGGCATGCCTGAGGACTTGTCGGCGGCCAGCCGCACGCCCAGCACCTGGTGCAGCTGGATCTGGTTGCGGTCGAACCCGAGCCGCGAGCCTGCCATGTAGAGCCGCCACACCCGGGCGGTGCCCTGGCCGACCTCCTGGACCGCCTCGCTCCAGTGCGCGTCCAGGTTGGCGCACCAGGCGGCCAGCGTCTTGGCGTAGTGCTCGCGCAGGTTCTCCTCGTGCCGCACTTCGAAGCCGGTGTCGTGCATGAGCGAGATCAGGTAGCCGGGGCCCTCGAGCTCGCCGTCGGGGAAGACGTACCGGTTGATGAACCCGCGTTTGCGGACGGCGGGCTCGGTGTTGTCCGGCCGGGTGATGCAGTGGTTCAGCAGCCGACCGCCGGTCTTCAGCTTCTTGTACAGGAACGAGAAGTAGGACGGCAGGTTCTGCTTGCCGACGTGCTCGGTCAGCCCGATCGAGCTGACCGCGTCGAAACCGGTCTCCGGCACGTCGCGGTAGTCCAGGTGCCGGACCTCGGCGAGCTTGGACAGCCCCGCGCGCTCGATGGCGGCCTGCGCCCACGCGGCCTGCTGGGCGGACAGCGTGACCCCGAGGGCCTTGACGCCGTACTCCTTCGCCGCGTGCATGACCATGCCGCCCCAGCCGCAGCCGACGTCGAGCAGCCGCATGCCCTCGCGCAGTCCCAGCTTGCGGGCGACCAGGTCGAACTTGTTTGCCTGCGCCTCTTCCAGGCTGGCGTCCTCGCGGGGATAGCAGGCACAGGTGTACGCCATCGACGGCCCGAGCACCCATTCGTAGAAGCGGTTGGACACGTCGTAGTGATGGGATATCGCCTTGGCGTCGCGGGTCTTGGAGTGCAGCGGGCCAGTCAGCCAGCGGCGGGTCTGGGTGACTTCCTGCGGCGGCGGCGGCATCCGGTGCAGCAGCAGCTTGGGGCCGCCGAGGGCTTGCAGCAGGCGCAGCTTCTCCGCCAGGGTCAGGCTGCTGGACTGGGCCTTGGTCATCCTGGACAGGGCCTCGTACATGTCCCCTTCGACGTCCAGCTGCCCGGCCACGTAGGCCCGGGCCAGGCCGAGTTCGCCCGGAGCCTGGGCCAGGTAGGCCACGGCCGCCGGCGAACGGACAGTGATCTTCACCGGAGATCCGGCCTGCCCGGCATGGCTGCCGTCGTAGGCCGTGAACTCCACCGGGGCATCCGGCCCCGCCAACGCCTCGAAGACCTCCGCCAGTGCCATCGCATCCGTTCCTTTCGGTCAGCGTCCCGTGACGCACTTCTCGTACAAGCCGAGCAACCGGCCCCCGCCGTCGTAGGCGCGCTTAAGGGCGCGGTACGCCTCGCCGTTGTAGAGCTGGTAGAACTCGTCCTCGGGGTAGAACGACGTGGAGTACAGCGACTTGTGTCCGCCCAGCAGGCTGACCTCGTCCTCGACGAGGCGGTTGTAATAGCCGTCTGCCTGGTCCTCGGGCAGCGGCACGGTCCCCCAGAACCCGAAGTTCACGTACACCTCGCCTGGCTCGAGCGGGTAGAGGGGCCAGGAGCGCGCGCCGCGCAGCCGCAGCGGGCACATCCATACCGGACTCATCCCCACATTTGCCGCAAAATACCGCAGGAACTCGGCACCGCGTTCGACTGGGATCTCCACGTCCTGGATGACCGCCTCACGGGACGGGAGGTGCCGCTTCCGCGTCAGCGCGCTGGTCAGGCCGTAGCGGCGGTCCAGGGCGACCAGCTTCCTGTACACGTCCGAGCGCCGGTAGCGGCGCGGCCACAGCATCCTGACCAGCGGTTTTTGTACTCCGAATGGCCGTGAGCACCAGAACCAGTCGGTGTCCCAGCGCCACAGGTAGTCGCGGATGGTGAGGAAGTCCTCCTTGTCCCTGCGGACCGACTGGTAGTAGATCTGCTGGCCGGTGT
>DAIOWL010001293.1:0-2005 GCA_036758545.1 Streptosporangiaceae bacterium
GGAGGTCAATAACGTCGCGGCAATTTCTGGGTTACGGTCCGGCGCTGTCGGTGGCAGTGTCGGCCGGTCCGGCCGGACCAGGTAGGGCGTACCGGCCGCGACCGGTCTTGGAGAGGAAGCCGAGGCGGGTCCACTCAGCGAGCTGGGTGAGCAGGTTCGGGGGTTTTACGCCGAGCCGGCTCGCGAGTTCCCCGCCGGACCAGTCCTGGCCGGGCTGGCTGGCCATGATGCGGGTGACCTGGTCCCTTCTGCTGCCCGGGCAGGGCGGGCGGGGACCGGGCGGCTGGTTCGCGCGGCGGGGACGCGCGGCCGGACGGTCCGGGGGCGGGACCCGGATGGTGATCTGCACGCGGGTGATCGTCATGGACTGGCGGGGACGGTCATGGCCGCGTTCCTGGTCGCGGACGTGGTAGCGGGAGGTAGAGCATTTGACCTTGCGGGCGCTGTAGCGCGGGCGGCGGGCGGGCAGCAGGTCAGCGAGGACGGCACGGCCGATCCGGCCGGCGTCGTCTGGGTCTGCGGAGTCCGCGACGCCGCGGGCTGCGGTGACCTGGTCGCGGGCGGCCTCCAGCGCGATGGTGAAGCTGGCCCGGTCCGGGTCGGCTCCGGCGGACTCGGCGGCGGCGGTCATGGCCATCCGCAGCGCCTGGTAGACGGCCAGCAGCGCCCATAGTTCCTGCTCGGCGCCGGCCCGGTCGCGGGAGCGGAGCACGTACCCGCCGAGCAGGGTGTGCCGCAGCGCCAGGTAGGCGACCTCGATTTCCCAGCGCTCATGGTAAAGGCGGATCAGTTCCCCGGCGGGGTAGCGGCGCCAGTCCAGCAGCGTGGTGATCAGCCGGTAGCTGTCCCCGATCCGGGTCCCGTCCGCGCCGTGAACATCGAGGTCCGCTTCGATGATCCGCACCTGCAGCCCGTCCACCTGGGACAGGTAGGACCCGTCGGGCAGGATCTCACCGACTTCGGGTTTGCGGCTGGCGCTGCCGCGGACCAGGACGTGCGCCCCGGTCGCGGCGATCGCGGTGAGCAGGTCCGCCGCGTCATAGGCCCGGTCGGCCAGCAGCAGCATGCCCTCGCGCAGCAGCGGGACCAGCTTGCGGGCCAGCGGCACCTCAGCGCGCTCGCCGGTGCCGCCGATCACCGCTCCCAGCAGCCCGCGGGTCCCGGTCTCGGCCAGCGCCACGATCCGCATCGCGGGATACCCGGCCAGGCCCAGCCGGTTCTTCAGCTTCCCCAGCCAGCACCGGTTCCGGTCACTATCAGGCACATGGACCGAATTCAGGCCGTCGAACGCGACGGTACGCAGCCCGCGCCACGTAACTCCCCGGGTCCACGGTGATGCCAGCGGGACCGCGACCGTCTCGAACACGGCCTTCGCCGGGGCCGGGCCAAGCCGGCGGCGCAGGTCCCGCAGCGCCTTCTCCGACGGGCGGGGCAGGCCCAGGTCTTCCAGCGCGCCGGTCATCTTGTCCCAGACCCTCAGGTACCCGATCCCGGGGAACAGCGTCATCGCCAGCACGAAGTACATCCCGACGCGCGAGGGCAGCGCCCGCATCCGCTTCTGCACCGCCCCGGTCATCTCCAGCACGTCATCGACCAGCTCAAACGGCAGGTACCGGGTCAGCTCACCCAGATGACCCGGGGCGAACACGCCCGCGGCGACCGTCACCACGCACGGCACGGTAACCATGGCAGACTGACTCAACGGAGCTCCTGTTCAAGATCGAAGGTGATGTCGCAATCCCCTGATCTACAGGAGCTCCGCCACCTTCAAGGGACACGAGCTAGTCCGTGACGAAAAGGTGACCAGTACCGGTGGACAACTAGCCGCCACGCTTAACGACGCGGCATTGGTCGCGCGCAGCGCGATGCGAAGCACCCTTGGGCCGGAGGGGCGGCCCCGTAGCATGCGCGGCGCGCCGGAAGATGAGCGGCGGCGAAGCCGCCTCCTTCTGAGCTCTCAGTCCCGCGCAGCGGGCTGGCCAGGGTCATCGCCTCACCCGGCCGT
>DAIOWL010001294.1:0-1998 GCA_036758545.1 Streptosporangiaceae bacterium
GCCGGTAATGATCGGTCGGCCTGATCACCTCGATCACGTCCGAGATGGCGTCCTTCGACAGCAGCATCCCGCCGAGCACGCACTGTTCCGCCGCGACGTCGTGCGGAGGAGTCCGCTCGAAGTCGTCGTTCCTCGGCGCGATCTCGGCGACGCTCACCCGATCCCCCTTCCGTTCGAGTAGCCCTGCTGCCGAAAAGCGGCACTCGAACGTATCTGCTGTGGCCTCACACCGTTCTAGCCCATGGCTCTGACATTCTGGCGGGCCGCCACGCCGGGCACCAAGTCAGGCCGTGGACGGTGATGTGGACAAGGTGTGCAAACACGCCGACTGTGTTGTGCGCAGCCTGGGGACAGGTTTGTGGAAACGGTGGTCTAAACCACAGGTAGATGGCTGTGAACTGCGGAAACGCGATCCACCGGCTGTGCGGAAGAAAAACTTCTGGCGGATTTCCCGGTGGATGATCAACTTCGCCTTTCCACAGGCTTGAGGGCCCAACCTGTGGATAACTGAGCTTCGGCAAGCACGCCCGGGGAACCCGCCGAGCTGATAACCTTCGATGGTGTGTTCGATAGACGAATCCGCGCTCCGGCGCCTGGCCGAGACCATCGACCAGCTCGACGCCGACCGTAAGAGCGCGGATGTGGCGGCCCTGGAGGCACGGATCGCCGCTGTCTGGGCCATGGTGCGGGAGATCGACCCGGAGCTGGCCCGGCTCACGTCCAAGTACGCGAACCCTCCCAGCTAACGTTCGCCACAAGCGTTGGCTACGGCCCCGTCAGTATCGCATCCGACGCTGGCCAGCGCCACGGGCTACAGCACGGATGCCGCGTTCATGACGCTGGAGCCCAGTGCCGTTCGGCTAGTGGACCGCGACCGCGCGGCAGGCCGTCTCAGGACGCGGATCACGGAGGCGCGGCCTACTGCATACACGCGCTAGCGGGGCTGGTGAGACACCAGCCCCGCTAGACGGGCTTAGGCCAGGCGGCGGGCTAGCCGACCGAGATCTCGATGTCGACGGGGGCGCTGACCTCGGGGTGCAGCCTGACCCGCACCTGGTGCGTGCCCACGGTCTTGATCGGGTCGCGGACCTCGATCCGGCGCCGGTCGAGCTCGGGGCCGCCGGCCTCGCGCACGGCCGCGGCGATGTCCGCCGGGCCGACCGAGCCGAACAGGCGGCCGCTGGCACCCGCGCGCCGCCGCATCCGCACGTGCAGCCCGTCGAGCTGGGCCGCCACGGCCTTGGCGTCCTCGAGACCGCGGATCTCCCGGGCCGACCGGGCCCGCTTGATCAGATCGATCTGCTTCTCGGCGCCGCGAGTCCAGGTCATCGCGAAACCGCGGGGGATCAGGTAGTTGCGGCCATAGCCGGCCGCGACGTCTACGACGTCACCGGGGCCGCCGAGACCGCTCACTTCCTGGGTGAGGATGAGCTTCATCGGTGTACGACTCATGTGGCTCTACTCCTAGCGCGCCGTGCTCGTGTACGGAAGCAGCGCCATCTCGCGGGCGTTCTTGATCGCCGTCGCGACGTCCCGCTGGTGGCGGGTGCAGTTGCCGGTCACCCGCCGGGCGCGGATCTTGCCGCGGTCTGAGATGTACTTGCGGAGCAGGCCGGTGTCCTTGTAGTCGACGTAGGCGATCCGGTCCTGGCAGAACACGCAAACCTTCTTCTTCGGCTTGCGCAGTGGTGGCTTGGGCATCGTGGTGCTCCCTAGAGCCCCGCCTGCGGCGGGGATGCTCGGTTGTCTGTAGTTATGGCTTGTATCTGGTTAGAAGGGCGGTTCGTCGGAGTAGCCGCCGCCTGAGCTCGAGCTGTCGGACGCCCACGGGTCGGGCTCACCGCCCCCGCCGTAGCCGCCGCCCTGGCCGCCGCCGGAAGAGCGGCCGCCGGAGGAGCGCTGGCCTCCGCCGTATCCGCCGTCGCCGGCGCCGGACCTGGCGACCCGGTTGACCTTGGCCGAGGCGTTCCGCAGCGAGGGGCCGACATCATCGACCTC
>DAIOWL010001295.1:0-428 GCA_036758545.1 Streptosporangiaceae bacterium
TTCCCGGCCGCGAGCCGGGCGGCTCCCAGCCGCAGCGCGGCGCGGGCCTGCTCGTCGTCGCCGGCCCGCTGGGCCGCGAGGCTGGACGCCGCGTGCTCGTACCAGTGCACCGCGTCCTCGAAGGCCAGGGCGGCCAACGCCCGGTCCCCGGCGCGGCGGGCGTACTCGGCGGCTGGCCCGGCCGCGGCCGGGCCGGCCCGCGCCAGGTGGTAGGCGACCTCGGCGTCATCGACGTCCCGGCCCCGCCCGGCCAGCGAGGCCAGCACGCCGCCGGCCCGTGTGTGCAGGGCCTCGCGGACATCCGCCGGGATGGAGTCGTAGATGGCGTCGCGGACCAGGTCGTGCCGGAACCGGTCCTCGCCGGGCTCGGCGAGCTGAAGCAGGTTTGTGTCACGTCCGGCCGCGAGCGCGCCTGCCAGCTCACCGGG
>DAIOWL010001295.1:438-1998 GCA_036758545.1 Streptosporangiaceae bacterium
CTCGAGGCCGGCCAGCCCGGCCAGGACGTCGCGGCGGAAGCGCGTGCCCAGGACCGAGGCGGCCAGGACGACGTCCCTGGCCGTCTCGGTCAGCTCGCCGACCCGGGCGCCGGCCAGCGCCCGCACCGAGTCGGGCACGATCGCGCGGGCCGCCGCGGGTTCGGCGTTTCGCTCGCCCAGCTGCCGGGCGAGCTCGGTCACCAGGAACGGGTTTCCCGCGCTGCGCTCGGCGATGACCCCAACCAGGTCCGGGCCGGCTGGGGCTCCGGTCACGCCGGCCACCACGGCGGCGACGTCGCCTTCGGCGAGCGGCTGCAGCGAGATGACGTCACCCGAGCGCAGCAGCGCGGTTCGCATGTCCAGCCGCCCGTGCCAGTCCCGGTCGCCGTCGCGCGCGGTGACCAGCACGGCGGCGGGCATCGTACGCAGGGCGGGAGCCAGCTCGGTGAGCAGCCGCAGCGAGGACACGTCGGCCTGGTGCGCGTCGTCGATGACCACCAGAACCGGCCGCTTCACGGCCGCGACCGCGAAGACCTCGGCCAGGTCGAAGGACAGCTGCGAGCGCGCACCCTCAGGGTCGCGAGCGTCTCCGCTGCGGGCCGGGTCGGCCAGGGCGGCCAGGAACGGCGAGTCCGCGATCAGCCGGGCCACCGCCGTGTGACCGCCCGCCAGGACCCGGACCACCCGTGACCACGGGCGCAGCGCGGCACCTCCGGCGGCCGCCGGGCACCAGGTCCAGATGACCTCGAATCCATCGGCCTGCCCGGCGGCCTCCTCGGCGAGCCGGGTCTTACCGATGCCGGGTTCGCCGGTGACCGTCAGCAGCGCTCCCCGCCCGGCGCGCGCGGCGGTCAGCACCGAGCCGACCTCGGTCAGCACCCCGGCGCGCGCCACCAGCGGGATCAGCACTCCCACACCACCCCCTGCCGATCCCGCCAGTCTCGCAGATCAGCCCGGTTCCGCGGCAACTTGACCGAACAGGCAGACTCGGAGCATGACAGGCGGAGAGCTCGAGCTGACCGATTATCGGCGCACGGTCAGCGAGCTGTACGCGGCGGTCCGTGCCGAGGACGATCTCAAGCAGGCCCATGAGCTGTGGCGGCGGGGCCGGGACGAGCTGTTCCGGTCGCATCCGCAGAGCCCGCTGCCGCCGGGCGATCCGCTGCGTGCGACGGGGCTGCCGTACTGGCCCTACGACCCCGGGCTGCGTTTCGAGCTGCCGCTGCTCCCGGCCGACCGCGAGCTGTCGCTGTCGGTGCCGACCAGCGACGGGGTGATCCCGATGGACCGCATCGGCTGCCTGCGGCTGCCCGCCCCGCTGGACGCCGTCATCGACGTCTGGTGGCTGAGTCAGTACGCCGGCGGCCTGCTGCTGCCGCTGCGCGACGGCACCGCGGGCCAGTCCAGCTACGGCGGCGGCCGGTACGCGCTGGACACCGCCAAGGGCGCCGACCTGGGCGGATCGGACGGGAGCCTGGTCGTCGACCTGAACTTCCTGTACCACCCGTCCTGCCGGTACAACGACGCGTGGCAGTGCCCGCTGGCCCCGCCGGGGAACAC
>DAIOWL010001296.1:0-1995 GCA_036758545.1 Streptosporangiaceae bacterium
CAGGGAGAATCCCCGGCTGGAGCTGCTGTACGGCGCCCGGTACAGCCCGCATGATAATCCGGCCGAGCGGATCTGGGGAGCGCTGAAGAACTACGTGGCGAACACCGCGGTGAGCTGGCCCGGCCGGCTCCGGCAGATTCACGCCTTCTTCCGCGCCCGCTCACCCGATGGGATGCTGGCCACCGCCGCGCCCTGGACCAGCCCCTGGCTGCCTCCGGGTTACGAACAGAACTTTTGGAATGCTGCTTAGATGATAAGGGACGTCCAGAATCGGCTGATCTGTGTGTGTCATCCTCGCAGGATGGCATCGTAGTCAGCCGTCCGTAATCGGCGATCTGTTGCATGCGCTGTGAAGAAATTCAGATAAACAATAACGCTCAGCAGCGAGATCATGGAGTCGAGCGTGGAATGCATTTACCAGGCCTGGCGGGAACAGTCCGTCAACGTCGGCGGGTACAGCTCGCAAGCTGCGCACTGTCAGCGATCTAGGCGGAACACTGTTCGCGGCCAGCGCGGCATCGGTGCGGGCCGGCGAGGGCTGAGTTCGTCGGGGTGGCTGTACGCTTGTCCGGCTTGAACTGCATACACTAGTGCGCCAGAGATCAGTGAGAGGACTCGAACGTCCGTGGCTCAGAAGATACAGACGCTGTTCATCGATGATCTTGACGGCAGTGCCGCCGAGGGAACCGTCCGTTTCGGCCTGGACGGCACGGAGTACGAGATCGACCTGAACGCCAGGCATGCCCAGGAGCTGCGGGATGCCCTGGCCCGCTACGCGGGTGCTGCGAGGCGGGCCGGCGCTGCCCGGCGGCCGGTGCGCGGCGCGCGCCGGGGACCGGCGAGCGGGCTGAACACCACCGAGGTACGCGAGTGGGCCAAGGCCCAGGGCATTGACGTGAAGGATCGCGGTCGGGTACCCGCTGAACTGGTCGTGAAGTTCAAGGCGGCAACCGGCCAGTAGGGTGCACGGCGCGCCCCGCCCGCCAGCGCAATGGCATATTACTCATATGCCGAAAGTGGTGCGTCGCCCATGCGCACGTTTTGCCCTTTCCGGCATCCTCATTCGTGGTCCAGCTGGCCCAGCCGTGCTTTAGCGGCATTTCAGCGCAGCGCTGCTAACTTATTCGTCCTTTGGAGGGACCCCAGTTTGTGGTCACGATGAGGGCTATCCCCGGAGATTTTCCAGGATCTGCTTCAAAGTGCGGAGGTTCTCAGCCACCGCCGACTTGACCTTCGGGATCGCCAGCGGCCCGAGCAGCCGCAGCGAGGCTGACGTGGGCTGGAGGTCCCACTTATTGGTGAGCTTCGTCCCGCCGGCGGCCGGCTCGAGCAGGTAGCTGGCCCGGGCCCTGAACGGCCCGAAAGTGCCGTCGAGCGCCAGCTGGCCAGGCGGCTGGAAGACGACGATCTCGAAATCCTCCTGGCTCCTGCCGGGGAGCGTCCGGGTCTGCCGGTAGAGAGTGCCGACGCCCACCGGGCCCGGGGAGATCTTCTGTGTCTGCTCGATCGCGTAATTCCACTGGGGCAGGTTCCCGGCATCGGCGAGGTACGTGAAGACCTCCTCCACCGGCCGGGTTATCGTCACCGTGTTCTCAAATGCTGCCATCGTCGTCTCCGGGATCTGCTGGCGGGCAGCCGCACGGCGGCTGCCGGGTCGTGGATGCCATCAGGGTGTTCACGGGGATTCGCGCGGCGCCGGTGCTGGCCACCGCTACTGCCCGCACCGCGTCCGGTGATCCGGGCCCGGCTCGCGACCCTGCGATCGAACGGCTCATAGCCTGAGGCCCTTGTCTCGCTGGGCGCCCCGCCTTCGGGCCTGACCCACCCAGGCTGCCGTGGCACGCCGGGAATGTCAGTGACCTCAGTCGCGCGCCGGGCGACTAAAGTCACACGCCAGCAGGGCTATCCGGTTCGGCCTGCATATGCATTGTCTTGACGCTCGGGTGGTTACCAGATGACGTGGCCTCCATCGACGAGGAGGTCGACGCCGGTCAC
>DAIOWL010001297.1:0-1990 GCA_036758545.1 Streptosporangiaceae bacterium
CGCGTCGGACCGCGCAGGGCCCCCACCGCGCCGGTTACGGGGTTTCTTGGCCACGACACCACGGTATCCGTTCTGGGCCAGGTAGCCTGCAGCGGGCCGCAATGGGTGCGCTGGCCTCGGTCGCCAGCGCGTAACATTCGTGAAACACACCAGACACGGCACGGAAATTGCCGGCGGCTAATCTCCTGCTAGCGTGCCTTGAGAACCGAAGCGTGCCCTGGAGGGGTTGATGTTCAGCAGTGCCGAGGAGGTCCTCCGTTTCATCGCGGAGGAGAACGTGGAGTTCGTCGACGTCAGGTTCTGCGACCTGCCGGGAACGATGCAGCACTTCACCGTGCCCACGACGACGTTCGGTGAGGGGGTCTTCACCGACGGCCTCATGTTCGACGGCTCGTCGATCCGCGGGTTCCAGCAGATCCACGAGTCCGACATGCAGCTGCTGCCCGACCCGTCCACCGCGGTGCTCGACCCCTTCCGGACGCACAAGACCCTGAACCTCACGTTCTTCGTGCACGACCCGCTGACCGGTGCGCCGTACTCCAGGGACCCGCGCAACATCGCCCGCAAGGCCCAGGACTACCTGCGCGGCACGGGCATCGGCGACACGGCCTTCTTCGGCCCCGAGGCGGAGTTCTACATCTTCGACTCGGCTCGCTTCTCGACCTCCGCGAACGAGGGTTACTACCACATCGATTCGCTCGAGGGCGCGTGGAACACCGGCAAGGAAGAGGACGGCCACAACCTGGCCTACAAGCCCAGGTTCAAGGGCGGCTACTTCCCGGTGCCGCCGATGGACCACTACACCGACCTGCGCTCGGAGATGGTCCGCAACCTGATCGCGTGCGGCATCGAGGTCGAGATGCAGCACCACGAGGTGGGCACGGCCGGCCAGGCCGAGATCGACATCAGGTTCGGCCCGCTGCTCGAGATGGCCGACAAGCTGATGCTCTACAAGTACGTGATCAAGAACACCGCCCGGGCCGCGGGCAAGACCGTGACGTTCATGCCCAAGCCGCTGTTCGGCGACAACGGCAACGGGATGCACTGCCACCAGTCGATCTGGAAGGACGGCTCGCCGCTGTTCTACGACGAGGTCGGCTACGCGGGCCTGTCCGACACCGGCCGGTACTACATCGGCGGGCTGCTCAAGCACGCTCCCTCGCTGCTGGCGTTCACCAACCCGACGGCGAATTCCTACCACCGGCTGGTGCCCGGTTACGAGGCCCCGGTCAACTTGGTCTACTCGCAGCGCAACCGTTCGGCCTGCGCCCGGATCCCGATCACCGGCACCAACCCGAAGGCCAAGCGGGTCGAGTTCCGCGTCCCCGACCCGTCCTGTAACCCGTACCTCGCCTTCGCCGCGATGCTGATGGCAGGCCTGGACGGGATCAAGAACAAGATCGAGCCGCCGGAGCCGGTGGACAAGGACCTGTACGAGCTGCCGCCGGACGAGGCGTCCGCCATCCCGCAGGTGCCAGGCTCGCTCGACGTGGTGCTCGACACCCTGGAGAGCGACCACGCCTTCCTCACCGAGGGCGGCGTGTTCACCGAGGACCTGATCGAGACCTGGCTGGACTACAAGCGGACCGCCGAGCTCGACGAACTCCGCCTCCGCCCCCACCCCCACGAATTCGAGCTCTACTACGACGTCTAACCGCTCGACGGGTCCTGACCTGCGCCGTTGCCTGATGGCCACTGCTGTTCCGCCGGTGTTCCGGCCGGGCCAGTGCAACTACTGAGCATGATCGTGCGTTAGAGGGGTGGCGGTTCCACTCCGGGTGGAGCTTGCCAGGTGCGGTTGTCAAGGCCTGGTGGGTGACATACATGCAAGCCGGTACCAGATCGTCGTCTCCGGCCGCCTGGGCGTGGCCGGGCGCGAGGCGTTCCGGGATTTCCCTATCGCCTACCTGGCTGGCTCCCGGACCTGACATCAGGCTGGCGCAGTAGAACGCCGGGGAACGGGGCACCGGAAATAGCGGCAGCGCCAGCG
>DAIOWL010001298.1:0-1990 GCA_036758545.1 Streptosporangiaceae bacterium
TTCTGGCCGGAGTGTCCGCAGAGGTCTCCGGGATCAAGCATGACTTTGCGTGTACGTTGACCGGCGCCTTTCCGCCTGTGCTGGTTGTCCTGCGGGCACAGTCATGCTTGATGCTGGAGGGGCGGACACGT
Organism: Streptosporangiaceae bacterium; assembly: GCA_036758545.1. Lineage (GTDB taxonomy): Bacteria > Actinomycetota > Actinomycetes > Streptosporangiales > Streptosporangiaceae > Palsa-504. The sequence continues at coordinate 132 of DAIOWL010001298.1, forward strand.
ACGCTAAGCGGGCCATTCCCGGACCTGAGCCTGGCCAGGACCCTTGCGCATTCCATTCGTTGTGACCGGTGGCCCTGCGCTGCTTTAACTTGGGTACGTGGCCGGTCATCAGCTCGACCGGGCACGCGGGCACGGCTTTGTGTCAGGGCTACGCCAGCGGGCCGGTAGCGGGAGACCAGTCGTCACGCTTCCAGGAGCGCTTGTTCCCGGGACCGGGCCACCGCCCCGGTGCGCGAGGAGACGCCCAGCTTCCGGTACAGGGAGTACGCCTGTGACTTGATGGTGTTCGGCGACAGGGACATCGCGGCGGCGATCTGCGGGAACGTCTGGTGCGTGGCGAGCAAGGGCAGCAGCCGCAGCTCGGCGCCGGTCAGGGTCGTTGCGCCGGAGCCGCTGGGGCCGCCCTCCTTCAGCGGCTGTTCTTGCAGCATCTGGGCCTCGCCGACCAGGCTGCTCAGGTCAGGTCGTTTCCGGAGCAGCTCGTCGATCTCCCGGATCAGCGTCCTGGCCCCGTTGAGGTCGCCGAGGGCGAGATAGACGTGCGCGAGCTCGATCCGGGTCTGGGTGGCGATGCGGGGCATCGCGGAGGTGAGCAGATGCCGCAGCCGATGAGCGCCGATGAGCTCCCGCCGCGCAGCCACGACATCGCCCCGGTGCAGCGCGGCGCGGGCTTGGACCGCGCAGACCAGGGGCGCCGTGTAGCTCTTCTGGATCCCGGCCTGGCGGAACGCGGTGCGCGCTTGTCCGGCCAGGGCCTCGGCCCGGGTCCACCGGTTGCGGGTCATCGCCATCAGCGCCTGTTCGCACAACGTGACCACGAGAATCTCGTAGGCGGCTGTCCGCTCCCTGGCGCTGATCACGTCAAGGGACGCGTCGCCGCCATCGGGGGCGGGGGCACCGGGCAAGGCGGGGGCGAGCTTGCCGGGCACAAGGTGCAGGTCGTCGCGGCTCATAGCCCTCCGGCTAGCATTTATCGCCACCGGGGTCTGGAGCGGCAGGACAATGTACATGGTACAGCTCGACCGTGCTCAGCTACACGGTACGTGGACCTGTGCTGGCTGCAGCGCTGGTGCTGGCCACCGGGAGAAACATGAGGCGCCGGCGTCCGTCAGGGTCCTGGCAAGTGAGCCCTCGGTGTCGCCTGGCGAGGACGGCGCGGGCGCGCCGGGCGGGGCCTCCCAAGGCCAGAGCCCGGCGCGGGGAGCGCCGGACCGGCGCCGCGCAGCGGCGCCGCTTGATCAAATACGGCTCGATTCGGTAGTGCAACGACCTGATCGACTGTCCTGTCGGACCATGGCAAGTCGCGCCGCTGCGGCGGCTTCTGCCCACTACGCTCGGTTACGACTATGGACTTTTGCCGCCGTTCGCGTGGAACGGTTCGTGGGACGAAGCGCGGAATAATCCCAGCGCATTCGGTGCACGAAGCCGTACTACTTGTAAACAGCAGATCGGCGGTCCAACCCCCCACTCACCGCTTCCCGGTAGACAGATCCCAGTCGGCCACCTCGGCGTATTTATCCATGAGCTCGGCCAGGGTCGCGTTCGTCTCGGGCTGGCGTCCGGCCTCTGCTTGCTCGAGGAGCTTGCCGAGCGCGATCTGCGCCGCCCGTTCGGTCTTACAGGTCTTCCGCAGCCGGATCTCGCGGCCTGTCAGCGGGTCGGTCCCTCCGTAGACCTTCACCCGCCAGGAGCCGCTTGGCAGTTGCTCTATGTGTCCGGGCGACTTCTTACCCATGACATAACGGTAACTCGAACCACCGACACTCGGTCCACGAGTCGGTCCACGATGACCATGATCAAGATGGTGTTTTAGCTGGTGGGGCGCCAGGGGGTCGAACCCTGAACCAATGGGTTAAAAG
>DAIOWL010001299.1:0-1989 GCA_036758545.1 Streptosporangiaceae bacterium
GCCTGGGAGCTGTCCTGCAGCATGGCGGTCAGCGACCGGATGGTGCTCCTGGTCCGGGCGCTCGCGGTGTTCGCGGTGAACGCCGTGCTCGGGCTGGCCGCCTCGGCCGTCTCGGCGGTCTCGGTGTCCGTGCCGGCTAACGGCGCCGCGGCCGCGGTCACCTTCGGCTGGCTGATCCCGATGACCGCGGTCTGCGCCTTCGCGCTGGCCGTGGCGACGGTGGCCCGGTCGGCGAACGCGGGCGCGGCGGCCGGGGTCGCGGCCTGGCTGATCATCGTGCTGTCCGGCCGGGTGGCCAGCGGTCACTTCGCCGCGGCGGTCACCGACACCGTGCTGTTCCTGCCCTACCTGGCGATCGGCGCGAGCTGCGCCGCGGTCGCCCTCTACGCGACGCGGATCCCGAGAGGAACCCTGTGATGAACGTCGAGATCACCGATCTGACCAGGCGGTTCGGCCGGAACCAGGCCGTAGCCGGGGTGAGCCTGCGGGCCGGTCCCGGGGTATTCGGCCTGCTCGGCCCGAACGGAGCGGGCAAGACCACGCTCCTGCGCATGATGGCCACCGTGATCCCGCCGACGACCGGCCGGCTGCGGCTGCTGGACCGGGACCCGGGCGCCTACGGACCACGGCGCGAGGTGCGCCGCAGGCTCGGGTACCTGCCGCAGAACCTCGGCTACTACCCGGGCTTCACCGTGGCGGAGTTCGTGGAGTACTTCGCGCTGCTGAAGGAGATGCCGGCCGCGCGGGTGCCGGCCGCGGTGGCGACCGCGGTCGAGCGGGTCGACCTGGGCGGTAGGGCCAAGGCGAAGCTGCGCACCCTGTCCGGCGGGATGCTCCGCCGGGTGGGTATCGCGCAGGCCATCGTCAACGAGCCCGAACTGCTGCTGCTCGACGAGCCGACGGCCGGGCTCGACCCGGAACAGCGGGTCCACTTCCGCGCCCTGCTCCGTGAGCTCGGTCAGCGGGCCACGGTGGTCGTGTCCACTCACCTCGTCGAGGACGTCGGCGCGGCCTGTTCGCAGGTCGCGCTCATGGACCAGGGCAAGGTCGTCTTCGACGGCACGCCGGGCGAGCTGACCGCCCGGGGCACCGAGCACGGCACCGGCGACGCGCCGCTGGAACGCGGCTACACCGCCGTGCTCGCGGCGGCCCGGGCATGACCGCCACCAGTGCCCCGGCCGCACCCCGGCCGGCGGTGGCCAGGCGCGGCGCCGGGTCAGCGGTCCTCGGCTCGGGCCGGCTGCTGCGGCTCGAGCTGCGGCACAACGCCATGCTCTGGCTGCTCCCGGTCGCCTTCGCGCTGTTCTGGTACAACGGCTACCGGGAGATCATGGCGCTGCCGCCGATGTGGAATCTGCGCGCCATGACCCTGCAGAACCGGCTGCTGTTCGACCTGATGGTCCCCGCAGTCGGCGCGGCCGCGTGGATGGGGTCGCGGGAGGGCCGCCGGGGCATCACCGACCTGGTCGCGGGCACAGCCCGGCCGCGCTGGTCCCGTCAGCTGGCCACCTGGGCCGCCACCACCGCCTGGGCCGAGCTCGCCTGCCTGATCTGCGTCGCCGTCGTGTACCTCATCACCGCACGGCAGGCATCCTGGGGCGGTCCGCTGTGGTGGCCGGTCGTGGTCAGCGCGGCGGGCGTCCCGGCGCTGACCGCGATCGGGTTCGCCGCCGGGGCGTGGTTTCCCGGCCGGTTCGTCACCCCGCTGGTCACGGTGGTGGTGTTCTTCGGATTGGCCTTCGGCACGCAGGCGGCCTCAGGCGACCACTCGTACTGGCAGGTCTCGCCGCTGATCGCGGGGGCGTTCGACATCGGCGCCTTTCCCGGGGTAGCCACCTTTTACCCGTACCTGCCCGACCTGTCCATCGTCCAGGTGATGTTCACGGCGGGTCTCACCGTCGCGATCCTCGGCGCGCTGGGTATCCCCGTCGCCCGGATGCGCTGGCTCGCCGCCGTGATCACCGCAGCCGGCCTGGCCGCGGCCGGGAC
>DAIOWL010001300.1:0-1474 GCA_036758545.1 Streptosporangiaceae bacterium
TTCACCACCCAGATGTCGAAGCCCGCCATGAACATGGCCAGCAGCATCACCGGCAGCATCAGCCAGCGGCGCGAGTCGGCTCTATGACCGGAACCGGAAGAAGGACGTCTACGAGGGCTTCGGCGTCCCCGCGTACTGGATCGTCGAGCCGGACCTGGATCACCCTTCGCTGACAGTATTCGAGCTGCGTTCGGGCACATACGAGCAGACCGCCCACGTCATCGGTGACCAGGAGTACCGGACGGCCATCCCGTTCCCGGTAACGGTGGTACCGTTCAGACTCGTCACGATTGGCTGATCTCCAGCCTCGATGGTCCGTATTTCCCGCGGCCGGACAGTAAAGTCCCAATGTGAGCAGGAGCCTAAAATCCCGGGTCGTGGCGGCCGCGGCCGAGGCCCTGGCCCGGCAGGGGTCCGTCACGCCCGTCGACGTGTGCCTCGGTCTCGGATGGCTGTACGCCAGCAACGTGGATGACTGGCGGCACGGCCGTACGGACGAGCTCGAGGACTTCCTGCCGGTGCACGGCGACAAGATCACCGAGCTCATCGTCTGCCTAGACAGCTGGGCTCGGGAACGCGGCCTGGAACGAACTGAGGCAGAGTACATCTCGGCCACGCCGAACCGCCGCCCGCTTCGCTTCTCCTCCGGCGCCCCCGCGGTAGTGGAGGCCGCGTGGCGGACGCGCTGGGTTTCGCGCGACCTTCCAGCACAGAAGCGCGAACGCATCACGAAGGCCCAGGATTCACCGCCCGACCTGGTTGTCGTCCAGCCGGTGAGGGACTGGACCTGCGCGGAGTGCAAGGGCACCGGCGACCTGCTCATCATGGACGACGCAGGTCCGCTGTGCCTGGCCTGCGCTGACATGGATCATCTGGTTTTCCTCCCGTCGGGCGAGGCCGCGCTTACCCGGCGGGCCAAAAAGGCCAGCGGCCTGTCCGCCGTGGTGGTGCGGTGGAGCCGGACGCGCAAGCGCTACGAGCGGCAGGGCCTGCTGGTAGAGGTCGCCGCGCTCGAGCAAGCGGAGCAGCAGTGCCTGGCCGACTCAGATGCCCGGATGCGGCGCCGCGAACGGGACCAGGAGCGCCGCGCCGCTGCGGACGTCGAGCTGCAGGCGGCCATGATCAGGGAAATCAAGCGGTTGTTCCCGCGCTGCCCGGTCAGCCGGGCAGAGGCGATCGCCCGGCACACGAGCCTGCGGGGCAGCGGGCGGGTGGGGCGTTCGGCGGCTGGGCGATCCCTCGATGAGCAGGCTCTCACGTTGGCGGTAGTGGCGTCGGTGCGTCATAAGGACACCGACTACGACTCCCTGCTGATGTCCGGCGTCAGCCGGGCCGAAGCCCGCGACCGTATACGGCCCGCCGTCGACCGCCGCCTCGCCTCGTGGTCTTAGCGGGTGCCTCTCAGCGCCCAGGCACTGAGGCGCTCCGCAAACCTGCCTCAGAGGTCCGCGACGGCCAGAGCCGGATCGGCATC
>DAIOWL010001300.1:1484-1984 GCA_036758545.1 Streptosporangiaceae bacterium
ATCATAGTTTTCAAAACTCTACTTTTGTAGATTCACTAAACCTCAGTGCAGCGGAGACGATGATCTTCGAACAGCCCGGGAACCGCGGCTCGCCCTGATCACCTTGGACGACATCTACGCATGATCGCTGACTACCCGTCCCGCCTGCGGCATGGCCAAGCGCCCATTCCTGCCTCCGAGGTCCGCGACGGCCAGAGCCGGATCGGCATCGGGGGAGCCGCTGGGCTCCCAGTCCTGGCCCGATCGCGCGTACGGATACCAGCGCAGATCCCGTCCAAGGCGCAGCTGCAGGCGGCCTGCGGTGATCCGGTTGCCCCGGACGGTCTCCGCCGTGCCGGCCTTGGCCCGCAGCACAGCCTCGGCCGGTTCTAGCAGTCCGGCGGCGTCGAGATCTTCAGCGGCCGGGTCCCACTGTTCGCTCAGCAATTCCAGGCCTGCCAGGCCACCCTGCCGCCAGGCCAGCGCCTGGCGCGCGAGGTCGCGCGGCGGCACCCCGGACC
>DAIOWL010001301.1:0-1983 GCA_036758545.1 Streptosporangiaceae bacterium
CTGGGTGGTCGGCATGCCGTGCGGGAAGCCGTGGTACGTCTTCAGCGTCCCGTTCCGCACGAGCTTCGCGGACAGCGGCCCGGAGTCGGCGTAGGGGACGATCTGGTCGTCGTCGCCGTGCATGACCAGGACCGGCACCGTGATCTTCTTGAGGTCCTCGGTGAAATCGGTCTGGGAGAAGGCAACGATGCCGTCGTAGTGTGCCTTGGCACCGCCCGTCATCCCCTGGCGCCACCAGTTCTCGATGATCGCTTCGGAGGGTTCCACGCCGGGCCGGTTGAAGCCGTAGAAGGGGCCCGAGGCCAGATCGCGGTAGAACCCCGAGCGGTTGGTCGCGACCTGTACCTGGAATCCGTCGAATACGTCCTTGGGGAGGCCGCCCGGATTGGCCTCGGTCTGCACCATCAGCGGCGGCACCGAACTGATCAGGACCGCCTTCGCCACCCGGCTCTCACCGTGCCTGGCGATGTAGCGCACGACCTCGCCGCCGCCGGTGGAGTGCCCGACGTGGATCGCGTCGTGCAGGTCGAGGTGCGCGGTCACCGCGGCCATGTCGTCGGCGTAGTGGTCCATGTCGTGACCGTCGCTGGTCTGCGTGGAGCGCCCGTGCCCGCGGCGGTCGTGGGCAACGACCCGGTAGCCGTGCAGCAGGAAGAACATCATCTGCGTGTCCCAGTCGTCGCTCGAAAGCGGCCAGCCGTGGCTGAAGACAATCGGCTGGCCCGAGCCCCAGTCCTTGTAGAAGATCTCTACGCCGTCGGTCGTGGTGATCGTCCCCATGTGCTGCCTCCGTTGGTCTGGCGTGATGCCCGAATGTCCGTATTGGCAGGGTAACCGCCGGCGGGTTTCTGACGGCGGCGGGCATACCGGCCATATCCCGGGGGAACGAGGCTACGACAAGAACCAACCGAGGAGGCTTCCGTGAGCGTGTACCGGGTCATCGACGTCATCGGCACGAGCACCCAGTCCTGGGAGGACGCCGCGGTCACCGCGGTGAACACCGCCCGAAAGTCCCTGCGTGACCTGCGCGTCGCCGAGGTGGTAGAGCAGGACCTGAGTATCGAGGACGGCGACATCGTCTTCCGGACCAAGCTGCGGCTGTCCTTCAAGTACGAGGACCCGGCCTAGCCAGCCGGTCCGCCGGGTCCGCCCCAGCCGCGACGGCCACCTTCGAGGGCCGCTGACTCCCCCTAAGCTTGGTCGGGTGCGTCCCCATCGCGATCCGGCCGGGCCGGTCCTGCGCGCGCCCAAGACGGCCGAGCTGATCGCGTCGTACATCCGCGGGCAGATTGTCCGCGGCGACCTGAAGACCGGTGACTCGCTGCCGTCGGAAACCGTGCTGATGGAGATGTTCGGCGTATCCCGGCCGACGCTGCGCGAGGCGTTCCGGATCCTGGAGGCCGAATCCCTGATCAGCGTCCGCCGCGGCGCCCGTGGCGGGGCGCGGGTGGTGGCCCCGGACATCGCCGTGGCGGCCAGGTACGTCGGCCTGCTGCTCCAGATGAGCGGGACGACGATCGCCGACGTGTACGAGGCGCGCATGGCCACCGAGCCCGCCGCGGCGGGCCTGCTCGCGGCCCGGCGCTCCCAGCAGGACCTGGACGACCTGAACGCCTGCGTCGAGCACCTGGTCGGCCTGGTCGAGAGCGACGAGCACTTCCGGGACGCCGACGCCTGGTCGCAGGCCACGCAGCGGTTCCACGACCTGATCCTGGAGCGGGCCGGGAACCGGACCCTCGCCGTCCAGGCCGGCGTGCTGCGCGAGGTCGTCGCCATGCACCTGTCCAAGGTCGTCATGCGCACCTTCGACCACCCGGACACGCAGGACCAGTTCAGGAAGCTCGTCCGCTCCTACCGCAAGCTGGTGCTGCTGATCGACGCGGGCGACGCCGAAGGGGCCGAACGGCACTGGCGAACCCACATGGAAGTCGTCGGCCGCAAGCTCCTGCCCGGCGACACGGGCGCCAAGACCGTCGTCGACCT
>DAIOWL010001302.1:0-1983 GCA_036758545.1 Streptosporangiaceae bacterium
ACTGGTGCGGCCAGTGCGACAAGTGCGTATTCATCGACCTGATCCTCGCGCCCTTCCTTCCGGCCGGGGCGCTGCGGCAGATCTTCGCCGTGGCCGGGGAGCCGCTGGACGATCCCGCGCTCAAGCCCAAGTTCCGGTCGCTGCTCGGCGCGGGCGCCAAGCCGTTCGAATGCGTCGGCGAGGTCACCGAGTGCCGGGCCGCGGTGCTGATGGCCGCGCGGCGGGACGATCGCGCCGGCTCTGGCCTGCTGCAGGAACTGGCGGCCGAGGTGGCCGGCTGGCCGGACGCGCCGTCCGAGGCTGAGATCGCCGCCATGCTCGAGCCGGTCGGCAGGAACTTCATCCCGGATCGGTACCGGTGAGCAGCGCACCCACGACCGGCCCGCGGCCCAAGCTCTCCTGGTCCGACCTGGCCGGAACACGGGCCGGGATCTGGGGCCTGGGCCGGGAAGGCCACGCCAACCTGCGCAAGCTGCTGGCGCTGGGGGCCGAGCCGGTCCTCGTCGACGACCGGCCGGCCGGGCCGGTGGACGGCCGCCCGGTGCTCGCCACCGCCGACGGCGGCCTGGCCGCCCTCGAGCGCTGCGACGTGGTGGTCAAGACGCCCGGCCTGTCCCGGTACCGGCCCGAGGTGGCGCGCCTGTCCGCGGCGGGCATCCCGGTGGTGGGCGGCCTGGGCCTGTGGCTCGCAGAGGCGGACCTGCGGCGCGTCCTGTGCGTGACCGGCACCAAGGGCAAGAGCACCACCTCCTCGCTGACCGGGCACCTGCTCACCGGGCTCGGCTACCGGTGCATGGTCGGCGGCAACATCGGCGCCGTGCCCTACGACCCGGGCAACGCGGGCGACTTCGACTTCTGGGTCATCGAGGTGTCCAGCTACCAGGCCACCGACCTGCCCTGCTCGCCGCCCGTGGTCGCGGTCACCTCGCTGCACCCGGACCACCTGGACTGGCACGGGGGCGTGGAGCAGTACTACCGGGACAAGCTGTCCGCGTGCTCCCAGCCCGGCGCCGAACTCACCGTGGCGAACGGCGACAGCGCCCTGCTCCGCGAGCACGCCGGGCTGCTCGGCCCGCGGATCGATTGGGTCAGCGAGCACGACGACCCCGACGCCACGTGGATGGATCCGCTCGGCCTGCCCGGCCGGCACAACCGCCGCAACGCGCTCATCGCCCGCCGCTGCCTGGCCGCCCTCGGCGTGCCGGGCGCCGCCGAGACCACCGCGCTCCATGGGGCCGCGGTCGGCTACCACCCGCTGCCGAGCCGGCTTACCCCGGCCGGCACGGTCGGCGGCGTCAGCTTCGTCGACGACAGCCTGTCCACCAACGTGCTGCCCACCCTGGCCGCGCTGGACGCCTTCCCCGGCCGCCGCATCGCCCTGATCGTCGGCGGCCACGACCGCGGCATCGACTACGCCCCCCTAGCCGCCGGGATCATGGCCCGCGAAGCCCCCACCTACGTCCTCACCCTCCCCGACAGCGGCCCCCGCATCCGCACCCACCTAGAATCCGCCACCCCCTCACCCCCGGCCACCCCCTCAACCCCAATTACCCCTCCAGCCGCAACGCCCTCTCCCATCACAGCCTCTCCAACCCCAAACACCCTTCCAATCCCAAGCGCCACTGCCGCCCCGCCGCCCGCCCCCAGGCAACGCCATGAAACCGGGAATCCAGCGCGTTCGAACGCCGTGGAACCCGGGTTTCAGTCCGTTGCGGAAGCCGCCTCAGCGTCCGAGCAGTCCGTTGCGGAAGCCGCCCCAGCGCCCGAGCAGTCCGTTGCGGAAGCCGCCCCAGCGCCCGAGGAGACCGCTCCTCCGCCTGCTGCAGCCCCGCCGCCCGCCTCAATCGCCCCTGTGGCCCCGTTCGCCCCAGGCTTCGCGGGCGTGATTGACTGCCCGGACCTGGTCGCCGCCGTCGCGGCGGGCTACCGCTGGGCCCAGCCCGACGGCATCGTGCTGCTGTCCCCGGCCGCGCCGAGCTTCGG
>DAIOWL010001303.1:0-1982 GCA_036758545.1 Streptosporangiaceae bacterium
TCCCGGCCGGCCAGCGGTCGTTGAACCACAAGCCCTGCTCGTCGTCGTCCGCGCAGCACCAGCCAGGATCCAGGGTGTGGCAGTTGAGGATGACGACCAGGCCAGCACCGGTGAGCGCCTCGACGCAGGCGTCGTAGACCTGCATCGGCGTCGAACCGGACAGATCGGGGTTGGCGGCCAGGTACTCGTCCGGGACCGGGGTGGCCTGCTCGGTCATCCACAGGCTGAACGGGAGCCGCACGCTGTTGAACCCGAGCCGGGCGATCGCCCGGGCGAGCCGGACGCGGCCGGTACGCTCCAGGCCGGACACCACGCCGTCGTCCTCGTGCGCGCCGTACCAGTTCACCCCGGCCAGCCGGACCCGCTGCCCGTGCGCGTCAACGATGTAGCGGCCGCTGGCGGACAGCGGCGGCTGTACCGGAGCTGCGGTCATCCTGGCGGGCGGCGGGCCAGGGCGGCGATGTGCGGGGGCAGGGGTATCCCGGGCGGGAGCACCGGGTCGGGCTCCGGGTCCTGCCAGGCGGCGGCCAGCGGCAGCACGCCGGCCCAGACCGGCAGGGCCGCGTCTGGCGAGTCGCCGTCATCGGGCGGGCCGCGGCGGATCTTTACCGACGTCTCGGCCAGGCCCAGGGCGAGCAGCGATGTCTTCGCCAGTTCCTTCTTGTTCGGGCGGCGGGCGTAGTCCCACTGGCCGGGCACGATGTGCTCGGCCAGGGCGCGCAGCCCGGCCAGCTTCTCCTCCCGGTCCGTCACCAGCCGGGGCGTGCCGTAGATCATCGCGCTGCGGTAGTTGACCCCGTGCTCGAACACCGACCTGGCCAGCACCAGCCCGTCCACGTGGGTCACGGTCACGCACACGGTAGCCTGCGGCGCCGAGACCAGGCTGCGGCTGGCCACCGAGCCGTGCAGGTACAAGGTGTCGCCGTCCAGCCCGTACACGGTCGGCACGACCATCGGGTAGCCGTCCACCACGACGCCGAGGTGACAGATCACCCCCGCGGCCAGGATGGCCGCCAGGTCCGCCCGGTCGGTGCTGCCCTGCTCGCGCAGGCGGCGGTGCCGGGTGCGTTCGGTGACGGGCAGCGGGGACTCGTCGGGCATGACAGGAGTCTACGAGGGCCCTTTACTAAGGTGAGGGTCATGAAGATCGGATTCGGTGCCCCGGTCGCGGGCGCCTGGGCCACCCCCGGTTACCTCGCCGCCTTCTCGGAACAGGCCGAGGAGGCCGGATACGCGTCGCTGTGGACGTTCCAGCGCCTGCTGGTGCCCGAGGGCTCCGGCATGGACCCGGTGTACCGGAGCGTGCTCGACCCGATGGTCGCCCTGGGGTTCGCGGCCGCCCGGACGTCGCGGATCAGGCTCGGCGTGGCCATCCTCAACCTGCCCTTCGTCTCCCCCGCCTACCTGGCCAAGCAGGCCACCACCGTGGACGTGCTGTCCGGCGGGCGGCTCGACCTCGGGCTCGGCATCGGCTGGATGCCGGAGGAGTTCGCGGTGACGGGCGGCTCCACGGCCAGGCGCGGCGCCCGGACCGAGGAGTACCTGGCCGTGCTGCGGACGCTGTGGGCGGACGAGGTCAGCTCCTACCACGGCGAGTTCTACACGGTCCCGGCGGGACGGCAGGATCCGCGGCCGGTGCAGAAGCCCGGGCCGCCGGTGCTGCTCGGCGGCATGTCCCGGCCGGCCATGGAGCGGGCCGGGCGGATCGCGGAGGGCTGGATCACCTCCAGCCGCGCCGACCTGACCAAGATCAGCGAGGCGGTCCGCGTGATCGGGGATGCGGCCGCCGCCGCGGGCCGGAACCCGGACGCGGTGCGCATCATCTGCCGGGGCGTCGTGCTGGCCGGGTCCGAGGCGAAGGGTCCCGACGGCCGCCGGCGCCTGCTGTCCGGCAGCTACGAGCAGATCCTCCAGGACGTCGCATGGCTCGCCGGGGAAGGTGTCACCGAGCTGTTCTACGACCTGAACTGGGACCCGCAGGT
>DAIOWL010001304.1:0-1979 GCA_036758545.1 Streptosporangiaceae bacterium
GCGGGAGCTCGAGCGCCGCGACGCCGGCCCGCTGGCTGGCGGTCAGCGTAGCGGGCAACTCGACCAGGGCCAGCGGGTTGCCCGCCGCGGCCTGCGCGATCGCCGCCGCGACCAGCGGCGCCAGCTCCGGGGCGCGCTGCCGCAGAAGTTCGGCCGCCGCGGCGTCGTCGAACGGCCCGACTGGCAGATCCGGCAGCCGGATGCGCTCGGGCGGGTACCACGGGTCCCGCGCGGCCAGCACGACCGCGAGCGGCCCGCTGGCCCGCCGGGCGATGTACTCGATGCACTCCCGGGAGGGCATGTCGACCCACTGGACGTCGTCCACCACGACGAGGACCGGCTGGTGCCTGGCCTCGGCCCGTAGCATGCCGAGCGCGGCGACGCATACCGCCAGGCGGTCGCCTGGCGCGGGCGCTTCGAGCGCCAGCGCGCTCATGAGCGCGGCGGCCTGCGGCGCCGGCAGCGCGTCCAGCTGGCGCAGCACGGGGCAGAGAAGTTCGGTCAGCGCGGAGAAGGCGAGCTCCGCCTCGGTCTCGGCCCCGCAGGCCCGCACCACCGTGACCGTGCCGGCGCAGCGCTCGACCAGCGCCTCAAGCAAGGTCGTCTTGCCGATCCCGGCCTCCCCGTGCACGACCAGGGCGCCGCCCTCGCCGCGTACGAGCGCGGCGAGGAGAGCGTCGAGCCGGGCCCGTTCGGCCACCCGGCTGACGATCATCGCGATGCTCCGGAGAAGGGAGAGAACGGGCAGCGCAGGCCCGTCGGCACGAACGCCGCGCCATCTAACCGGGCGGAGGTGGAACCGTGATGAAGATCATGTGGAGAAACGATGGAGATGCACCACCGGCCGGGAGCGGCTCACCGTCCCGGGTGCAGCCAGGAGCGGGCGAGGCGCTCGAGAGGATGCGGCATCGTCCCGGACGGAGCCAGGACCAGGCCGTCGGTTCGGACGGCCGGGGACGGAAGCGGTTCGCCACGCAGGGCTCCCTGCACGAGGCGGCGCATACGGCGCTGGATCGCCAGGTAGAAGCGCTGCTGCGTGCGGCGGCCGAACAGGCGGAACCCCCAGCGCACGACCGGACTCGGGATCGGCGCCATCCGCGAGTAGCCGGAGACACGGAACATCACCCGGCCGGTGGCCAGGTCCTTGATGACCTCGTAGCCGAGGCGTCCTTGTTCCAGATGCCCCTGCAGGGTCTGGTAGCTCCAGCCCCAGGCGCGCTCGGTGTCCCTGGTCTCGTCGATCAGCCCGGTAACCCGGACGCCGAGGTAGAACCGCAGGCCGAAGAACCGGCCCTCGAGCAGCATGTCCCGCCCGGCCAGGTCGCTGCCGCGACGGTAGACGGCGCGCACGATGCGGGGGTCGGCGAACTCGTACTCGCCCACCAGCGCGCACCCGGTCTCCCAGGCGCCGCCGGGTACCGGCAGACCGGGCGGCTCCCAGCCGATGACCACATCACCGGAATCGACGTGCCAGTGCCCGTCGGCCCGGCCGTCCTGCGGGGCCCGGGCCGGATCGTAGTTGACCTGGCGGTGGCGCAACTGGTCGAGCGCGGCAGCCTCGTCCACCGAGCCGAGCAGCTGTCGGAGCACTACCCGTCTCTCTCGATGGCGTCGCCGATCAGCCAGAACATGGGGGGCCACAGCCCGACGAACAGGGCCCGCCGCTCAGCGTTGCCGCGTTCATCCTGGTCGACGGTCTTGGCGCGGATCCACAATCCGACGCACAATCCGATCGCCCCCATCGACGCGGCGTGCAGGTGCGCGCCTCGCAGGCCGGTCCGCCTCAGCGCTTCTCCCGTGGTCATCCGGTGCCTCTACCCGGACCGACGGCATGAAACAGCACCTGGGGGTAAGACCATCGGATCATGACGACGAGCGGACGTGACCGGCTGGGCATCGTGCTCCGCTGGCCGATCGGGATCGCCCTGGTCAGCTGGCGGTACATGTGGCGGACGACGCCGCTGCACCGGTCCGAGGAG
>DAIOWL010001305.1:0-1974 GCA_036758545.1 Streptosporangiaceae bacterium
GCGGGCGGGATCGATTTCACTGCAACGCTTTCCGGTGCCGCCCCACCTGACAACGGCTGGTCGGCGGCAGCGCTCAGCTGAGGAGCGCGAGCCGCGAGGGTTGCGGTGAGAAGCTCGTCCGGGATTTCGATGTTGATCTTCATGGTCGTCCCCTCATGCCACGATCGCGTAGCGAGCCTCGAACTGGACCTGGGAGCCGGTCAGGTTGGTGATGGTGATCCAGTAGGTGACGTGTGCGGTGTCGGCCCGCTCAATAGCCACGTCCCAGTCGACCTGCGCCGCTCCCGGGATGGCGGTGTCGGGCACGACCTCCCAGAGGACGTGCTGGACCGCCGACCAGTTGAACGTGAACCAGCGCTGCGTCTGGTGCGGCGTCAGGGTGCCGCGGAATTGAACTCCGGTAACCATCCGGTTCATCCTTTCAGTAATGGGGTTTGCCTGCTTAGATGCGGCCGAGGACGCAGTACCGGCCCTCGAACGTCACGTCTGCCGAGGTCAGGTTCGTAACTGTGATCCAGTACGTGAGGTAGTTGCCGGCGGCTCGTTCGATGGCCACATCCCAGCGGAGCTCAGCTGCTCCAGGGCGAGGCACCGTCGGCAGCATGCGCCACTCCACGAGCTCCCACTCCGGCCAGTTGAAGGTGAACCACCGGCTGCTCGAATTCGCTGGGACGGTGCCCGTCCACTGGACACCGACGCGCGGGTAGGTACGGTTCGGCCACGCCGGGACGGAGCACGCGCCGTCCTGATTACTCCAGTAGGACTGGACAGTGACGCCGTCGAGCTGAGAAACCGAGGAGCAGACATCGCCGATCTCGCACCAGCCGCCCTGATTGCAGGTACCCGCCACGCCGAGCCATGCCGAGCCTTCCGGATCCGTGGCTGACTCAACCAGCTCATGAGAAATGATGCTGGTCACCGACGACAGGCTGCCGGAATTCGTGATCCACGCGAAATGAATACGCTGGCCCCCGCGGGTGTAATAAGTGTGTTCGCCGATGAAGGACGTATTGCTCGCATTGACCCCCTTCGGCACCACGACGCAGTAGAGGGTCTCATTGTCGACGTCAGGCGCCGGGATGGTACCGGCGTTCAGTTCGCCGTCGATAAAATTAGCCACCTGCTGGTCGGTGAATCCGTTGGGCGGATTCGACGTCGTGATGACCGCCGAACCGCGCAGGAATCCGCGCCCGATGCCCCGGTATTGCGCCAGGCCGGTCAGGTAAGCGCTGGCCATCAGGCTCTCGCAGGCGGCGGTCACCTGGTCCGAGGTCGGCGTCGGCGCGGGCACCGAGGTCCAGCCGCTGCCCCAGTAGATGAGGTAGAGCTGCGGCACCTGGAGCACGACGCCACCGTTGTCAGCGAACTTGGCCGCACCGCCGGCACCGGCGCCCGCGAAGGCGAGCGCCCTGGGCTGCACAATGCGGGTCGTGTCGACGAGATCCGCTGCGACCACGCCACCCTCGGCGGCCACTGGGACGTCGGCTGATCCGGCGGGCGCCATGCCCTTACCGGAGGCAGGCTGGGCGGCTGAGCGAGTACGTGACGAGGCTGGCATGATTCCCTCCCGATGAATCGCCTACACCAGGGAGGAGGGATGCCCATGGCGGTTTGATACGGCTCGGCCACGAAGTCAGCGTTGCCTGCGAAACCTGGCCCGTGTGGTTCCTGACCGGCAAGGGAAAATTCGGGTAACGCGGGCCCCCGCTGACCGGGACGAGTGCCAGCAGCACGACCACTCCCGGTATCCCGGCAAGAAGGTGCGGATGATGATCGACACGGTGGCGTGGGTGCACCTAGAGAACGGGAGGATCTTGTGCGCGCGGCCGCGTGGAAAAAGCGTCTTCTATGTACCCGGCGGGAAGCGCGAGGGCGCCGAGAGCGACCTGCAGACCCTGCTCCGCGAGGTCGCCGAGGAACTGACCGTCGCGCTGCGGCCAGAGACGGTCCGGCACGCGGGCACGTACCAGGCGG
>DAIOWL010001306.1:0-1972 GCA_036758545.1 Streptosporangiaceae bacterium
GGGCGGATTCAACAGGTCGTCGCAACACTGCCTTTCTGACAGGAGTCAAGGTACTCGTCGAGAGCTTCGGCGGGTGTCTTCCAGCTGAGTGTCTTGCGGGGGCGGGTGTTGAGGGCGGCGGCAACGGCGGCCAGGTCGCCGGGGGTGTGGCGGCTGAGGTCGGTGCCCTTGGGGAAGTACTGGCGGAGCAGGCCGTTGGTGTTCTCGTTGGTGCCGCGCTGCCAGGGTGAGTGCGGGTCGGCGAAGTAGACAGCCAGGCCGGTGTCGACGCGCAGCCTGGCATGCTGGGCCATCTCGGCGCCCTGATCCCAGGTAAGCGACCGGCGCAGCTGCTCGGGCAGCGTGGTGATCGTCAGGGCGATCGCGTCGCGGACCGCCTCGGCGCCGTGCCCGGCGAGCGCGGGCCCGTTCTTGGCCCGCGGTCCTCCGTGGCCTTCCATCGGCGGCAGGTGCAGCAGCATGGTGAACCGGGTGGCCCGCTCCACCAGGGTGCCGATCGCTGAGCTATTCAGGCCCACGATGAGGTCGCCTTCCCAGTGCCCGGGCACGGCCCGGTCGGCGGCCTCGGCGGGCCGCTCGCTGATCATGACCTGCGGGCTGAGGAAGTTCTTGCCCCGTCCGCGGGTACGGGCGCGAGGGACGCGCAGCGCCCGGCCGGTGCGCAGGCACGCGGTCAGCTCACGGCGCAGCGCCCCGCGGCCCTGGACGTACAGGGCCTGGTAGATCGCCTCGTGCGACACTCGCATGGTCTCATCATCGGGGAAGTCGGCGCGGAGCCGGTTCGCGATCTGCTCCGGGCTCCACGACCTGGCCCACCGCCGGTCGGCACGCGGCCCGTGCCGCCGGCCGGTCCAGCGGACGTCCGGGCCTGGCACGGGCACGCCGTCCGGCCGGGCGATCGCGCCGCCAAGCCGGTCCTGCACGTACTCGCGCAGCCGCTCGTCAGCAGCCAGTTTCGAGACCTTGGGCCGGCGCGCCCGCCGCTCGGCATGCCACTGCGCCGTCGAGGCGCGGTAGTCCAGCCGCCACGTGCGCGTGGACGCGTTACGCCGCAGCTCACGCGAGATCGTCGACGGCGCGCGGCCCAGCCGGCGGGCGATCTCGCGCACGCCCGCCTTCTGCGCGTGCCAGATTGCGATGTTCTCCCGTTCAGTGAAGGACAGGAAACGGCCGGACACCGCCGGCGGAAGGTTCGCAGCCACCCCGCCAGCCTGGCGGAACCAGCGGGTCCCGACCGCGGGCGACACGCCGGCCTCGCAGCCCGCGTCCTCGGAACTGGCGCCCCGTCTGATAGCCGCCCAGAAACGCACCCGGTCCTCGCGCCAGGCCACCGTCGGCCGGCCCGGAGAAGGCATCTGCCCCCGGTACAGCTGAACCTGCCGCTGCCGCTCCCGCATCGTCACGAGCAACACCTCCATCGAAGGTGTTGCGACGATCCCTTGAACCCAAGCAGTACACCTCGTTCGTGTTCACCGCGCACCTGATCGAGGCCGGGATCGACGCCTCCATCGGCACCGTCGGGGATGCCCTCGATAACGCGCTGATGGAATCGACGATCGGCCTGTACAAGACCGAGCTGATCAAGCCCCGCGGGCCATGGCGCACTCTCGCCGGTGTCGAACTGGCCACCGCAGAGTACGTGGACTGGTTCAATACCAGGCGGCTGCACACTGCCATCGGCGGCGTTCCCCCGGCTGAGTACGAAGCCGCCTACTACGCTCAAACCCAGCCCGATCCGGGGGCTGGACCCAAAAACTGAAGCCTCTACGAAACCCGGGGCGGTTCACATAACGAGGCGCACGTAGACGTGGGCAAATCTGTCCTTTGCCAACGAATCTGAGCCATTGCCAGCGTGTCTGAGCCATTTGCGGGGTTTTGCCATCTAAGTTGAGCTATCGAGGGGTTCGTCCCATCGAAGGGTCACGCGGATGACGGCGGAGCTGGCGGCCCGGGCCGGGGGTCCGGCGGAGTG
>DAIOWL010001307.1:0-1220 GCA_036758545.1 Streptosporangiaceae bacterium
GCGGGCAGAACTTCCTGCACACCTTCACCGCGTCGATCGCCCTTTTCCCGGAGACAGAGTTCCCCGAGACCGGCGTATCTCGGTGAGGTCGGGCAGCGGACCGGTTTCGCCGGTGATCTCCCGCAGGATGGACCAGAGCGTGTCGAAGCGTTCCGGCCCGAGCCGGTCACGCCAGGATTCCAGCACCTCGGCGATCGCCAGGTGAACGTCCCGTTCCAGGGCGTGGCCGGACGGGGTGAGCCGGACCAGCCTGGCGCGGGTGTCGCCGGGGTCGGGCTCGCGGGTCAGGTAGCCGTTCCGCTCCAGATGGGTGACGAGCTCGTGCATCGATTGCTTGGTCATCCCGGCGTGCACCGCGAGTTCGGCCGTTGTCGCGCCCTCGATGCCGTCGAACCGGAAGATCTGCAGGTGGGCCGGCCGTAGCGCGGGGTGAGACGGGCCGACCCGGGCCAGCACGGCGGCCCCGGCCTGGTCAAGCGCCACCCGCAGGAGGCCGAGCCGCCGGCCGGCCTGCGGCTCGCTCCCGCCGGGGAGCAGCTCCGTTGACATGATGGTCAGGCTACCTTACCCTGATGGTCAGGTAACCTGACTTAGGAGGGGATGTGGCGATCATAGCCGTGCCAGCCACCACAGACGCCCGGGCCGATCTGATGCGACTGCTCACCGCCAAGTGGGTGCCGCCGGTCATCGGCGTCCTGGCCGACCTGGGAGTCGCAGACCACCTGACCGCAGGCCCGCTGCCGGCCGAGGCGCTGGCCAGCCGCGTCGGCGCGCATCCCGGAGCACTGTACCGGCTGCTGCGTGCCGCGGTCAGCATGGGCGTGTTCACAGCAAACGACCAGGGCCGGTTCGGGCTGAATCCGGTCGGCGAGTGCCTGCGATCAGACGTGCCCGGCAGCCTGCGGCCCGCCGCGATGGTGTTCGGCCTCGAACCGCTCTGGGTCCCCTACGCGCGGGTCAAGCACAGCGTGATGACCGGTGAGCCCGCCTTCGACCAGGTGTACGGCACCAGCGTGTACCAGTACCTGTCCCGGCATCCCGACCAGGCCAGCCTGTTCGGCGCGGCGGCGGCCGGATTCCACGCGCAGGCCATCGCCGAGATCGTCACGACGGTCAACGGGCTGGCCGAGCAGTCGAACCTGCTCGCGGTCAACGCCGGCATCGAGGCGGCCAAGGCGGGCGACGCGGGCCGCGGCTTCGCCGTGGTGGCCGGCGAGGTC
>DAIOWL010001307.1:1230-1971 GCA_036758545.1 Streptosporangiaceae bacterium
CCATCGCCGAGATCGCCGACGCGCACGACTTCTCCGGTTACGGCACGGTGGTCGACGTCGGCGGCGGCACGGGCACCCTGCTGGCCGCCATCTTGCGACGGCATCCCGCGGTGCACGGAGTGTTGTTCGACCGGCCCGACGTGATCGGCACGGCGCGCGACACCTTCGCGCCCGGCCTGGCCGGCCGGGTGGACCTGGTCGCCGGAGACTTCTTCGAATCGGTGCCGTCTGGTGATGCGCTGGTCGTCAAGAGCTGCCTGCACAATTTCGCCGACGACCAGGCCATGGCGATGCTGCGGGTGATCCGGCGCGCCATGTCGGACCGGGACACCCTGCTCGTCGCCGAGACGATGATCCCGGCCGGAAACGGCCCGCACTACGCCAAGCTGGACGACGTGGAGATGCTCGTGATCGCCGGCGGCGCCGACCGCGACGAGCAGCAGTACGCGCGGTTGCTGGCCGCCGGCGGATTCACCGTCCAGCACGTGATCCCGTGCGGCGACCGGTTCTCCCTGATCCAGGCCCGGCCCGCGTAGCCCGGTTTACGTCAGCGCGGGGCCATCCTGATCGCGCCGTCCAGCCGGATCGTCTCGCCGTTGAGCATCGGGTTCTCTACGATATGCGCGGCCAGCGCGGCGTACTCGGCGGGCTGGCCCAGCCGCGCCGGATGCGGCACCTGCGCCCCTATCGACGCGATCTGCTCCTCGGACAGGCCGCCGAGCAGCGGCGTCTGGAACAGGC
>DAIOWL010001308.1:0-501 GCA_036758545.1 Streptosporangiaceae bacterium
CGGTCTCGACCCAGATCGTGGCCTCGGTCTCGCCCACGTAACGCAGCAGCGGGCCTAGTACGAGCAGGGGTTCCCCTTCTGTCATGGGGGCTACCTACCCCGCGCCGGCCGACTCATGACGAACATCACGCTGGCGGCCAGCGCGGCGACCAGGACGGCGATGCAGATTCCGGCGGCGATGCTGTATCCGGCGTCCGAGGGAAACCGGCTCCCGGCTGGTGTGGACGCCACGAGCACGGTGGCGCTGAGCGCACTGGCGATGGCGTAGGCGACGGTCCGCACGAGCTGGTAGAAGCTGATCGCGCTGCCGGTTTCCGACGCGGGCACGCCCGCGGTGATCTGCAGCGGGTTGACCGCGTAGGCGCTGCCCACGCCGAGGCCGGAGACGGCCATGATGGCGATCAGGCCCGGGTAGCTGTCCCGGGCGACGAGGAACAGCACCATGGCGGCGATCAGCAGCACGCAGCTGGCCGCCACCACGAACTCGGCCGAGGTGCGCCG
>DAIOWL010001308.1:511-1958 GCA_036758545.1 Streptosporangiaceae bacterium
AGGGAGAACGGGGTGAGCAGGGCCGCCGCCACCACCACCGGGGCGCCGAGGCCGTAGCCGGCCGCGGGCGGCGTCTGGGCGAACCGGACAGCCAGCGACATCAGCGGGTAGAAGCCGACGGCGATCAGGAAGCAGCCGGTCAGCATGACCGCCACCGCGCCGACGGTGGTCAGGCGGCGCAGCCGCCCGTCGCCGAGGCGTCCCATCAGCGGGGTGGCCACCGCGCCGGCCAGCAGCGTGATGGTCAGGGTCCACTGCGAGGCCCCGAGCGAGACCCGCTCGACGCGCTGCACGGTCGGCAGCAGCGGCGTGCCCAGGCTGGCCACGGCGGTGGACTGGACCGCGAGGAACACCAGCACGGCGGCGAGCAGCCGCGGCGAGACGGGACGGCGGGAGAGAGCGGGAACTGAGATCACGATCCACGGTAAGAACGATCTGCTCATGCTGTCCAAGACCAATTTGGCATTTCTTTATGCTCTGAGAGCATGAGGGTATGGACCTGCTTCAGCTGCGCTATTTCCAGGTCGTCGCGCGCCACCAGCACGTGAGCCGGGCCGCGGCCGAACTCCGCGTCGCCCAGCCCGCCTTGAGCCGGGCCATCGCGCGCCTGGAGGCCGAACTCGGCGTCCCGCTCTTCGACCGCCGCGGGCGGCGGGTCCGGCTCAACCGGTTCGGCGCGATGTTCCTGGCCCGGGCCGGCCGGGCGCTGGACGAGCTCGACCAGGGCCAGCGCGAGGTCCGCGACACCGCCGGGCTGGCCCAGGGGACGGTGGCCGTCGCCGCCGAGACGCTGCGCACGCTCAGCGGCCTGGTGGCCGGCTTCCTGGCCGGGCACCCCGGCGTGAGCTTCCGGCTCTTCCAGTCACCGGCCCCGGCGATGGCCGCTCAGCTGCAGGCGGGCGAGGTCGACCTGTGCCTGGCCTCGCAGCCCTTGCCCGGACCCGCGCTCGCTTCCGCCGAGCTGCTCAGCGAAGAGGTCCTGCTGGCCGTGCCCCCGTCGCACCGCCTGGCCGGGCGCACCCGCGCCACGGTATCTGTCGACGGCGGCGAGCTGGCCGGCGAGCCCTTCGTCACCACCCGGCCCGGCTACTGGCAGCGCGCCCTCACCGACCGGCTCTTCACCGACGCGGTCATCGTGTGCGAGGGCGACGAGCCCTACGCCATCCGCGGCCTGATCAGCGCCGGGGTGGGCATCGGGCTGATGCCGGCCATGGCCAGGCGGCTGGCACCCGACCCGCCGGTCGGCTGGCTGCACCTGGATGCCCCGGGCCTGGATGTCCCGTGCCGGCGCACGCTCAGCCTGGTCTGGCGCGCCGACGCCTACCGGCCCGCCGCGGCCCGGGCCCTCACCGAGTTCGCGGCCGGCTACTTTCGCACCTGGCGCGGCGATGCCTAGGCGTGGGCGGCCGCGGCGGCCGCGGCTAGCTGCGCCACCGGGAGCTTCTTG
>DAIOWL010001309.1:0-1955 GCA_036758545.1 Streptosporangiaceae bacterium
CGATGACGACGAGGGTCGGCGCTGTCTTGAGGTAACCGGCCAGCGCGTCAACCGCGTCCCGGCCGGGCGGGACCCTGACCCTGAGCACCGCGGCGACGGCATCTGCGATCAGGCCCTCGTCGGCAAGCGACGCCAGTTCCGTCCACCAGACGCCGCCCGGATACCGGTGGAGGACGCGGCCAGCGATCCGCTGGGCGAGGCGCGTCTTCCCGCATCCGCCTGCTCCGGTGAGGGTGAGGAGGCGGGTTTCGGCGAGCAGCGCCACGCCCCTGCTGATGTCGCCATCGCGGCCGATGAACGATGAGACCTCCACCGGCAGGTTGTTCGGGGCCGCGGCGCGCGACCCGCCTCTCACCTGAAGTCTTTGGATGGCTGCCCGTGATTGCGTCGCCAGAACTCCTCGCAGTGCTCAGTGTCGAGATCGACAGTCCACATCCTGTCAATCTGGCCGTCAGGCCGCAGGCGGCCCACGTAAACGGCAAGATTGTCGAATTCGTCCCCGTCGGGAGCTTTGCCGGTCTCGTGAATCAGGTTGATGATCATGCGGTCGTCGGCGTACACGCAGCGACCGTCCTGGTGGAACGTGTTGCCCAAGGCGGCGGAGAACTCAATAAGCGCCAAGGCCATGTCCTCCTTGCCGCGCGCGATGTGCCACGGGCCGGCTCCGGGGCCGTTCTCGAGGATTATCTCGTCCGCCAGCAGGTCGAAGGTAGGCCCGTAGTCTCCCTGGCGGCTGGCGTCGGAGGCGGCCTGGGCCCGGTCGAAGTTGGGGTGGTTGTGCGTTGCGGGGTTCGTCAGCTGTGTCATGCATGGATCGTCGCACCCGGTCCGCCAGGGAACATCTGCCACCTGGCAGATGCCGCCTCGAATTCTTGGGAAGCAGCACAGTCTCCCTGGCACGCCTAATCGGTCTGGAGCATTTCTCGGTGGCCTGACATGCTCTGGGACTCGCTCGTTGATGGCGTAACGTGGCTGGGCCAGGCGGCTTACGAAGTAGCGCAGGAGGACTACTTGATCGTCGGCTGCAGCCCCCCGGGTCCTGCGACGCGGGCAGTGGTGTCAGATCGAGCACGTACCTGGCCATGATCGTGTCGGCGTGGTCATCGTCCGACCGGCTCATGCGCTCAATCTCAAACGAGCGCAGTACCTTACCCGGCCAGCCGGCAACAGGGCCCCCCGGGCCGCTACGAACGTAATCGATCTGCCTCTGCTCGATCTTCAGCCGGCGCACATACCAGTCGGCCCGCAGGTCGGGCAGCTCGAATGCGTCCCACTCATAGTCGGCTGCAACGTTCAGCGTGCACTGCGCCGTGACGCGTGAGCCCGCCGCGACCTCGGACACGGGCCCGGCGGTCCGGGCGACCATGCCAAGGTCACCAGCAGTGATCACGAATTCCGAGCCGGCATGCTCCTCATTTCCGGTCCGTATGCCCTGGGCAGAACCGGCCACCCCGGTCAGCTCATAGCGGTAGCGGCCGGCTTCGTGTGCGCTATCAGGACCGGCCAGCTCCGCGATGCCGTCCATCGCTGTCAGGGCGGGCCCGACGCTGCGGCAGTCGGCCCACAGGCCCGCACCGCGCAGATGCGAGCCCCGGGCAAGCTCAGGAAGCGCGCCATCCTGGACCATCCAGGGCTCTAGATACACCCACATGACAGCATTATCGCCCGCGCTGCCGCAGGCATCATCGCGGACACAACCGGGGCCAGAACCGGGGCAGACGGCCTCTCCGGCCGCTGGACATCCCAGCCGGACACCGCGGTAACCGCCATTGGCCAGGTACTGCGTGCCCTGCATGATGCGCTGCCGTCCAGGGCTGCCCGTTCTCCTTGAGCGCTAGCCAGCAGCTGGCAGGTATGCCATCACCGGGCAAGATCATGATCCCGGATATACGGCGCAGATCACCCAGCGATGATCTCCAACATGACAGGCCACCGAGGCGAGATCGGGGTAACCG
>DAIOWL010001310.1:0-1950 GCA_036758545.1 Streptosporangiaceae bacterium
CCAGAGCCCGGCGCGGGGAGCGCCGGACCCGGCGCCGCGCAGCGGCGCCGCTTGATCAAATACGGCTAAATTCGGCAACGCATCGCAGGTGCAGCGCAGGTGCAACGCGCTGGGTACTGCGTCACTGACCGACTGCTGGACGACCGGGCTGTCTAGGCTTTCGGGTAGTCTGGGCTGTACGCTGGCCTGTAGTGCTAGCACGACAAGCGGACCTAGCACGGGCAGGCGGATGATGACGCAGCGCCTTGACCCTCGATCTGATCGCCCGCTTTCGTTGCAGCTGGCTGATGTGTTGCGGGCAGAGATTCAGTCGGATATCAGGAGGCCGGGGAGCCAGCTCCCTACCGAGAGTGAGTTCCAGCGCGATTACGGGGTGAGCCGGACGACGATCCGGGCGGCGCTGTCGACGCTGGCCGCTGAGGGCCTGGTGGTGACCCGCAAGGGGTTCGGGTCCTATGTGCGGGACCGGCAGCCGTTGCGGCGGGTGTCCTCGACTCATCGTCATGCCTCGCACCGGGCGTCGGGGAAGCCGGAGTTCGATACCGAGGCGGTTGCCCAGGGGCAGGTTCCCTCGCGGCGGATGCTGATGACCGGCCGGGGGCCGGTCCCGGCCGATATCGCTGGCTGGCTGGCCTGCCAGGCGGGCGACGACGCAGTGATCCGGCAGCGGTTGCAGCTGCTAGATGACGTGCCTGCGGTGATTTCGACGAGCTATTACCCGTTGTGGGTGGCCGAAGGGACCGGGCTGGAATCCGCCGATGCGCTGCCGGAGGGCCCGGACAACCTGATCGAGCAGCTGGGCCACCGGTTCGCCCGCGGCGTCGAGCTGCTGCGGGCGCGGATGCCGACCCCGCAGGAGGTCCGGCTGCTGGAGCTGGAGCCGGGTGTCCCGGTGGTCCGGATGCTGCACATCGACTACGACCCGGGCGGCCGGACTCTCCAGGTCGCTGATGACCTGTACGCCGCTGACCGGCACGAGTTCGCGTTCGAGTGGGCCGAGGACGGGACGGATCGGCATGGGTGAGTGGCCGCGAAACTGGCCCGAGCTGATCCGCGGCATCGGGTGCGAGATGTGCGAGGCGGGCCGCCCGGATGCCGACCGGTACGGCATCCGGATCTACGAAGGCAAGTATTCCGACGCCTACCTCCAGCGCGCTGACGTGCAGCGCGGCTACACCCTGGTGATCTGGCGCGGGCGGCATGTCAACGAGCCCACGGAGCTGGATGAGACCGAGGCGGCCGGGTACTGGGCCGAGGTCCTGGCCGTGGCCCGGGCGCTGATCAGCGTGTATGAGCCGCTGAAGATGAACTACGAGACGCTGGGCAATTCCCTGCCGCACCTGCACACTCATCTGGTCCCCCGCTACACCGATGACCCCCGGCCGGGTCAGCCGTTCCCGCTGTCAGCCCAGGCGCCGGACGAGAAAATCCCGGACGATCGGCTGCTGGCCGAGGCCGCTGAGCTGCGGTCTCTGCTTCGGTAAGAAAGTTCTATCCGCCGGGTAAGCCTCTGGAGCCTTCTGCCTGTCATCCTGTAGTCCTAGGATGTCAACATGACAGCAAATGAGTGGAGGTAAGAGCCATGGCTCTTCAAGGTCCGATCCCGGTCGAGTTCGGGATGGTGTTCCCTGACGGCGCGTATGCAGCCGGGGGCATCGAGATGGTGCGGGACTTCGACCGGTCCAGCGGTGACCGGGTGGTCCAGCAGGCCGACAAGCACACCGGGCTGCCGCTGTGGGTGGTCGAGGTGATCGACGCCCAGGAGGACGCCCGGCAGCGCACGGTCAAGGTCAAGATCGCCGCGCAGGTGCAGCCGGTGCTGCCGTCCCCCGCGCCCGGGTCGCCGTTCACCGCGGTGGAGTTCGACGGCATGACCGCCACCCCCTACGTCGACGCCTCCCGCTGCTCGGGCGACGGCAAGAACAAGTGCGCCGCCCGGCAGGCGTACTC
>DAIOWL010001311.1:0-1949 GCA_036758545.1 Streptosporangiaceae bacterium
AGGCGTACTCGTCGTGATCAGGTCCCATGGGCGTCCTGACCGCCGGGGGTGTGCGCGGCCGGCCCGCTCGGCGTCGGGACCCAACGCGAGAGCTATCCGGGGTGGCGGAGAACCCCGGCCCGTTCGGTAGAAATCTGGCGGCGGATCGGGGTGCGGGCGGTCAGGTTGGCTGCGGCGGTTCCGGCTGTGCTGGCTGGTCTAGCTCGATGCCGATCACGCGGGCCACGCGATCGAGGCCGGCGTCGCAGGTGAGGAGCGTTGCCTGGTGGCGCCGGGCGACGGCGGCGATCATGCAGTCCACCAGTCCGCGGGGCGTGATGCCAGCCTGACGGCAGCGGCGGTAGATTCGTGCGGCACCCTCGAAGTCGGCGACGGCATCGAAACGGTACAGATGAAATCGCAGCAGAAGGCGGCGCAGGTCGGCCTCCCGGGCATCGCTGCGAGCGCCGGCCAGGACCTCCATGATCACCGGCTCGGTGACGGCGACCGGGCCGCCGGCGGCAATCAGGGCTGAGAGGCGGAGATCGACCGCGCTTCCGGTGGCCCGGTCGTATTCGACCCAGGCAGAGGTGTCCGCGAGGATCACGCGGCTCCCCGTGGAGGCGTATCCGCCGGAGGCTCATCGATGGCGTGCGCGCCACGCATCGCCAGCGCCTCCTCCCGGGTCATGGGCTGCCCGGCCAGATGCCGCAGGGCCAGCTCGACGGCCTCGGTCTTGGTCCGCAGACCATAGCGGTCCATGACCACCCGCAGGTAGGTGTCCTCGATCTCGATATTCGTCCGCAGCCTGCTCATACACCTAGTCTACACCTTACGTGTATGTTTGGTGTAGCGCGATGGAGTACGTTGGCTGAAAGCGCTCCACCGCCGTCTGGCGGCCGAGACATGCTCTTCCTTGGTCATGGCATGTTCCTCTCACCCCGGCCACCCGCGCTGGGGTGCTGACCAGGCAGAAACGGTAATCGCTTCGCGGACGGCGGGGACAATTACACGCTACAGCTGTGCGCGCGCCTCCTCGACCTGGCGCGTGATGCGATGAGCGCCGCTGGCCTCGGCGATCGCGGCCGCCTCCTTGAGCAGCGCCTGCGCCTCGTCATGGTCGCCGTCCCCGGCGGCAATGTAGGCCAGCCCCACCAGGTTCGCAGCTACGCCAGGCAGGAGCCCGATCTCCCGGCGCAGCCGCACCGATTCCTCCAGCCGCTGACGTGCCGCGTCCAGCCGGCCGGCGCGGTGCTCGGCGATGCCCAGGTGCCGGAGCGCCTCGGACATGGTCCGCTTGTCACCGGCCTGCGACCCCAGCTCGTACGACTGCTCGAGAATAGGAACCGCGGTGTCGTCGTCCTGCCGAACGACCTGATGGAAGCAGCCGACCCAGAACAGCGACTCACCCTCGCCGCGCACATCGCCGAGCTCGCGATACAGCTTCGCCGCCCGCTCGAACAACGCCAGTTCGCGCGGGTCCTCGGTCAGCCGCTCCTGTTCCTCGTCGAGCTGCGCAAGAAACCGGGTGTGAATGACCCGGCCACGGGCCAGGGCCTGTACGGGCCGACGGGTGCCTCATCTCCGGTGCAGGCCATTGTCCAGGACGTTGTTCCGCTGGGTGCGACAGACATCGAGCGCGGTGAGCCCGTCCATGCCCTCGACGGTGAGATCGGGCGGGTGCATGGCTGCCAGGTCGATCCGGACGACCACCGGGTGACCCACGTGCTGCTCGGGGAAGGGCATCTCTGGGGACGCAGGGAAGTCGCCATCCCGGCCAGCGCGGTGACCAAGGTCGAGAACGGGATCTGGCTCAACCTGACCAAGAAGCAGGTGGAGGACCTGCCGCCAGTCGGCTGAGCCGAGCCGGGCCATGGCCGGAGGCCCGGGTCGTATCAAACCCCGGGCCTCCGGCTTTCCTGTTACTGACAGGGGTTCTTGATGACGTGTGCGAAGTTGTGGTATCTGAG
>DAIOWL010001312.1:0-1945 GCA_036758545.1 Streptosporangiaceae bacterium
CCGGTGCTTCGGCGAGCGCGGGTGTACGGGGTGAAGGGGCCCTTGCCCTCAATAGATGGGGGCAAGGGCCCCTTCACCCCCAATCGGACGGCGAGTGGGGTGGTGCGGCTGGGACGCGGCGGTCCGAGCGTGAGCGGTGGGGCCGGTGGGTTACCACCGCGGGCCCGAGGAAGCCGTTAGCAGCGCGGGGTCCTGGGGAAGTGGGTTACCAGCGCGGGGTTTTGTTGAAGCGGGGCTTCCAGACGGCGCGGTAGAGGAGACGCAGCGGAGGCGGCAGGGTCCGCAGAGCGGTGGCGGCGTCAACGTGAGCACCGCGGGCGCCGTTGACGGGGTTATCGTCTGCGGCGGCGGCGCCGTCTAGGATCCAGGCGAACATCTTGCCGCCCTCGGACAGGCCGTTCCTGCGGGCGATCTTGAAGCCGACGCCGCGCCATTCGGCGGCGGTCAGGGCCACGCCGATCAGCGGCAGGCCGTCTCGCTCCTCGTGCGCGAGGTGGCCGGTCAGCGTGGTGACCAGGGCGTCGATGACGTCCGCCAGGGCGTCCTCGCGGCGCTGGGCGAACGCGGCGTCGACCCCGGCCAGCAGCGGGTCGATCCGCTCGTGCTCCTCCTCCATCGCGTCCAGCACCGACAGGGCGTGCTCGCTGTGCGCCAGCCGCGGCCGCAGCACCGGCCAGATGACCTCGTCCTCGGCGGTGTGGTGTAGGTGCAGTTCGTGCTTGAACAGTTCCCAGCCGGCCGCGACAGACCGGCGCCTGGCCGGGTCGGACAAGTCGGCCGCGGCCGCGGCGCGGACCAGGCGGGTCAGGTCGCGGCGGAACGCGTCGTGCGCGGCCAGCATGATGGTCAGGTCGGCGTCGCCGGTGCCGTGCCGGGCGGCGTCGGTACCGGGCAGGTTCTGCGTGGTCATTGGTTTCCCTCCGTGTCACTCGTCTCCCGGGCCAGCGTGGTGATCTTCTCCAGGGTCCGGATGGTGGTGTCCAGGTCGGCGCGGTCGATGATGGCCAGCATCGGCCCGGTGACCTTGGCGGACGCCGCGAGAACCTCCATGCGCAGCGCCCGGCCCCGGGCGCTGAGTGTGACGGAACCGTTGTCGCCGCCGGCGGCCAGGCCGGCCGCGACGACGTCGCCGGCCAGCCGGGCGGCGGCCGGGCCGTCGAGTTGCAGCCAGTAGGACAGGTCGGCCTCGTAGGCCTCCCGGGCCGACTGGCCGCCGAGCGCGTTGAGCCGCTGCAGGCCGAGCCAGACCGGATAGCTGGTCCCCGTTCCGGCCAGGATGCCGGTCAGCAACCTGGTCAGCGAGGCTTGGGCCTGCCCCACCGCCTGCCCGATCAGCGGCAGTGGACGGGCGTCTTCCCCCGTAGTGGTCATGACGATGATCCCCTCGTAGTTGTTAACCGGACTCTGAGACGGAGTTCGCACCCGTGCTGTGACCGTGTCGAGCCGGATTACATCTAGGAAAGCTATCATCTCGTATAGCTATTGTCTAGAATAACTAGATATCAGGATGCCTAACGGGCTGGGCGCCTGCGGGCGTACCATGCTGGAGCGCGCCCTGGGACAGGAGGCACGGCAGGTCGGAGCTACGTGACGCGAGATGCTGATGAAACTGGTGGAGTTGCAGTCCGCAGCGGAAGGCGTCGTCCGCCGCGGCGGACGACGCTATGAAACCGGGAATTCAGTGCGTTCAAACGCCGTGAATTCCGGGGTTCATTACGTTGCAGGAACGTCTGCGGCGTTGCGCATGATGTCAGTGTGAAACATAGGACGGCTGAGCGCGGAGAGGCTGGCGTGGACGTGGCTGAGCACGGAGAGGCTGGCGCGGGCGTGGCTGAGCACGGAGAGGGTGGCGCGGTTGGGGCGGACGTGGCTGAGGGAGGGGAGGGTGGTGTGGGGATGAGTGAGGGCGGGGCGGTGGCTGGGCTGGGTGCTGCGCAGGGGACGG
>DAIOWL010001313.1:0-1936 GCA_036758545.1 Streptosporangiaceae bacterium
GGAGGCGTGACCACATCACACATCTGAGTGGCGCCCGCTGCTGCGAGCCGTCGTCATCGACGGGTTTCACAGCCGCCGCGTGACGGAGGCGTCAACCCGGTCCGTTCGGTACCAAAGATCCAGGGAAGCCGGGTCGGCGGGGCGGCGGTGTGCGGCGGTCAGCGGTTCTGCTTGTCCATCATCTCCCGGAGGCGGATGGCGGCGTCCTTGATGTCGAGGTACTTTTGCCGCGCGGCCCGGACCTCGGCGGCGTTCAAGCCGCAGCGGTGGACCCGCTCGAAGTCGCCATACGGGAACTTGTACCTGGCCTTGGTGTGCTCGGACGCGTCGTCGTCCACGCCGAGGTGCCAGTTGGCGTACTCGTCCCAGCCGTGGGCCTCGATGAACTCGTTCTCCGCATTGGCCGACGGCTGGTGCTCGCTCCAGTCGTCCCTCTGGTCGAGCACTATATGGCCCTGCTTGATCTGGTCTTGCGCGAACTCGCAGGAGTGCTTGTTCAGGCTGGTGGTCATGGGGTTCTGCCTTTCTACCTGGATGGGGGATACGGGTGAACTGGGGCGGACCGAAGGCTGCAGGAATGGAGTACGAAGAGATCATCGAGGCCATCGGGCAGGAGGGCGGCGGCCTGCCGGCCGACGTGGCGGAGCGCGCGGCCCAGGCGGTGCTGCAGACGCTGGCCGAGCGCCTGCCCCGCGGCGAGGCGCGGCACATCCTCGCCGAACTTCCTGCCGAGCTGAAGCCGTGGATGTACACCGAGGCGGATGCGGAGGGGTTCGGCATCGACGAGTTCCTCGAACGGGTGGCCAAGCGCGAGGGCACGGATATCGAGACGGCGCTGCGGCACGCGCGGGCGGTGTTCGCCGCGCTCGGCCGCGCGCTGGACGCCGACGCGGTGGCGCACCTGGCGGGCAGCCTGCCGCGGACCTTCGAGCCGCTGGTGGCCGAGGCGCAGCAGCGGTTCCTGGACATCATGCCCGCCGACGAGTTCTGGCGGCGGGTCGGGCAGCGGCTCGGCCCGGACCAGGCGCCGGGTGAGGACAGAGCCCGCCGGGTCACCGAGGCGGTGCTGGAGACGCTGGCGGAGAGGATCGCCGCGGGCGTGGTCGAGGACCTGGCCGCCCGGCTCGACCCGCTGCTGCACCCGCCGTTGCGGCGCGGCATCGCCTCCTCCGGCCCGGCCGCGCGGCGGATGCCGCTGGCGGAGTTCCTGCGCCGGGTGGCCGGGCGGGAAAGCGCGGACGTGGACGAGGCCGGTCTGGTAGACGTGATATTCGCGCATGTCCGGGCGGTGTTCGCGACGCTGGCCGAGGCGGTTGACGCCGAGGAGTGGTTCGACATGATCGCCGAGCTGCCCGCGGAATACAGCGGGCTCATCCCGGAACGTTCGGCCTGAGACGAGGAGCGCCCCGGTCCGGGCCGCGATGACCCGGGCCGGGGGCGGTGCTCTGGCTTACGCGTTTGCGTCGACTAGCTCGATCTGGACGATCACCGCGTCGACGTCGGCGTACTCGTCGTCCGGGATCAGCACGATCAGGTCGACTACGTCCTGGTCGGCGCCCTGCTGCTGGGCCGATGCCGCCAGGTCCTCGCGGCGGGCCGGATAGGACGCGTTCTCCAGGAAGGGCCTCGCCTGCTCCCCGCGGCTCGGGTCTTCCACGCCCTGGGCCCCGGTGTCCTGACCGTCCGTGCCCTGAGCCTGGGTGGTCTGAGTGTCGGTGTCCTGGGTGTCTTTGTGCTTCAGCTTCTTCGGCATAGCGGGTGTCCTTCGATCGTCGCTTGAGCCTTGTCGCGATCTAAAGAGCCAGCCTGGCGCAGAGCGCGCCAGGACCACATCCCCCGCCTGGCTAGATGCGCCTGATCGCTACTCCCAACGGAAGAAGCGGCGCGCCAGGAGCCACGTCCCATGGCGCTAGAATCGCGCCATGCCACGTACGGA
>DAIOWL010001314.1:0-1935 GCA_036758545.1 Streptosporangiaceae bacterium
CTCGTCAGCTCGACCGTGCGCGACCTGGTCGCAGGGTCGGGTCTGCAATTCGAAGACCGTGGTTCGCGCGAGCTCAAAGGTGTGCCCGACCCATGGCGGGTTCTCGCGCTTATCGGTGGCTGACCGACATCGCCCAGCGGGGCACGGGACCGGATCATTCCGGACGGGGCCGAACGGGCCGGGCTTCTCCTTCGCCTGCATCTGAACAGCCTTAGCCGACCGGGCGCAGGGCCGGTCGGCTAGTGGCTGGTTCATACCGGAGCGGGCCAGGAATCCGGATCGGGGATCCTGGCCGGCCGCCGGGCGCTCGTTCCCCTGGGTTAGAAGTGCTCAGGAGTGTTCCGCGGGCTGGTCAGCCGGGTCTGGGCGTAGTTGCACTCGGCGACGATAGCGGCAACGCGCCGGCCGATACGGGCCAGCGGACCCCGCACGTCCTGCGTCACGTTGTGGTTCATTGTTCCTCCTCAGTTCCGGCTATCTGTTCGCCGGTCACTATTGAGTCTCGCCGTAAGACCCTGCCTAGGGCATCGGAGGAAATCCCTATTTTGCCTGCTGAGGTGGGTCTTAGGCGGGTCCGGAACCGGCTTAGCGCGGCTCAGGAGGCTTAGCGTGGACTGCCGCGTCGGCCTGAGGGCGCCGCTGCGGGTGGCTAGTCACCAGCCAGGGCCAGGCCCAGGGTGGTGCGGTGATGGACGAGGAAGCGGCCCGTTCGGGTCGTGGACACCAGCCCGTTCGCGCGCAGGACGCTCAGGTGCTCGCTCACGCTGCTGACTGGTATCCCGGTACGGGCGGCCAGGCCGGTTGTTGAGGCTGGCGCCGCGAGGGCCGTCAGCAACGCCGCCCGTGTCCGGCCGATGAGCCGGACGAGATCTTCGCCGGAGCGCGGCCCCTGCTGCCAGAGCCCGTGGATCCCTCGTGCCGGGTAGATCACGGCCGGCGGGTCGAAGCTCACCGCGGCGCCGGGCCAGGCGAACACGCTGGGGATCAGTACGAGGTCGGTGCCGGACACGTCGATCTCCCGCGAGTCGCCTATGCCGAACCTGACCGCGCCGTCCTTCCAGGACACCTTCGGGTCAAGCTCGCTGAGGACAGCGGCAACTCCGGCATCCGCGAGCCGCCGGGCGCGGTAGGTGATGTCGGCGTCGAGCACGTCGCGCAGCCGGGGCCACCATGGCTCGACAAGCGCCGACCATGCCCGCCGCAGCATGTCCGCGAGCAGGTCGCGCACCGCCGCCGGGCCGCCGTTCCGCGGCTGGGTATCCCACTCAGGGCCGAGGCACTCCGCTAGCTCCGCTGCGACCCTCTCCGGCGGGGTCGCGCGAACCCGGTCGAGTTCGGCGCCGATCTCAGTGAACGGGCTGTCCGGGGCCGGGTTGATGAAATCAGGCTGGTATCCGTGCACCGCCAGGATCGCCAGCAGCGGCTCGATGCCCAGGCCGGGGATCAGTTCGCGCGCCTGGCGCTGCCAGGGCAGGTGGTAGGCAGCCGCGCCGGGCCGGGCCAGCGACCGCAGCGCGTCGGCCGTCTCGTTCAGCGGCGAGATCGCGAACCGGCACTGCAGCAGGTCCTCCGAGCGGAATCGCATGAGCAGGGGCACAGAATGCCTTTCGTTTCGGCTGGAGCCGAAATAAGTGTTCCCACTTTAGCCTGCCCTCACTATGAAGCCGTGACACTCCTGCGCGACCTGCCCCGCTTCCGTTATCTCTGGCTGAGCAAGGCGATCTCCTCGACCGGCACTGGCGTGGGCCTGATCGCGCTGGTGCTGTTCGTGGCCCCGTCCGGTCCCGGCACGGTAAGCCTCGTGCTGATCGGCACCGCGCTGCCGCTGCTGGCCGGGCCGCTGGCCGGCGCAGTCGCCGACCGGGTGGACCAGCGCCGCCTGCTGGCCGGCTGCGAGGCCGGGCAGGGAGTCATCTATGCGATCCTGGCCGTGAC
>DAIOWL010001315.1:0-1932 GCA_036758545.1 Streptosporangiaceae bacterium
GTGCAGGCCCAGGTCCAGCAGGGCCGCCGCCGCCAGGCTGGAGGTGTACCCGTCCACGCAGAAGACGATGACCCGGTGGTCGTACCCGGTGACCCAGGACAGCCGGGCGTCCGAGAACGGATCGAGGCGCCACTCCAGGTGGTTGCGCTCCACGATCGTGGATCCGGGTATCTCGCCCTGCGCCGCGCGCTGCGCGGCCGGCCGGATGTCGACGAGCACGGCGCCGCCGGCTAGCTCGCCGAAGGCCTGCCGCGGCGACACGCGGACCAGCCGGGCCCGCGCGGAGGCCAGGATCTCGTCGATGGTGCGGGCCCCGGAGGGCCGGACGGTTACCATGCCGCGGCACCTTCGGTGTCCAGCTTGACCAGGCCGCCCGACGTCAGCTCGTAGCGCGTCATGGCCGGCAGCGGCGGCGAGTAGGCATGCACGCTCACCGCGACCGACGCGGCGGCCGCGTTGCGCACGTCGTGGATGTAGCGGGGGCCGAACGCGCGCGCCCCGCCCGCCCCGATCGGCTTGGCCAGCACCTGCCCGGTGGTCCTGGCGCCGACCACCCGGCGCTCGACCAGCGTGCCCCAGACGACGGCGAACGCGCCGGCCGACCCGCCGTGGTCGTGGAAGCCGGTCGCCTGACCGGGCAGCCAGCTGATCACCCACACCTCGTGGCTGTCGTCGAGGTGTATCCGCTCGTACCAGCGGCCTTCCGGGTTCAGCCGGACCCGGCCGAGCCAGTCCGCGGGCGTTGTCGCCAGCCGCCGCACCACGTCGGCAAGCTGCCGCGCGCCGAGTAGCTGACCAGGACCCACACGGGCGGGTGCGGCCGGCCGGATCATCGTGTTCATATTCGCGTCTCTCCTCACGTTGACATCGCCGGCGGCAGGCGCCGGCGGAAGGGCGAACCGAAGAGACCAGACGTGCTGGCGGCGGGGTCCGGGCCGGGCTGGTCTGGTCAGGGCGAGCCAGCCGGACATCGCATGACGCCGGGCGCCAACAGAAGAGCGCCGGCGTGAACGCGCTGACAGGCAGGCGTTGACGAGAGAGGCAAGCCACGGCGCATGCCGCGATCCTGCCAGAGTTTCCCTATTAAATCAATGGGAAAAGAGGGTTAGCCGGTCAGCCGGGCCGATGGGCCACGGCGAACACGCGGCGGAACGGGAAAATGGTGCCGAACGGCCGGGGTGGGTACGCCTGGCGAAGCTCCGTGCCGTACTCGGCGAGAAAGTCCCCGGCCCGTTCCGCATCCAGCGCGGCCAGCACGGGACGGAGCCCGGTGCCCTTGTACCACTCGAGCACCGGGTCCTCACCTTGCAGGATGTGCACGTACGTCGTCTCCCAGGCGTCGACCTCGCAGCCGGCCCTGGACAACAGCTCCGCGTAGTCCGCCGGGTCGGCCGATTGCCGGTTCAGCTCCACGTCCCGCAGCAGCGGGCGCCACCGGGCCGAGGCCGCCAGCTCGCGCAGGAGCGCGTGCGACGGCTGATCGAAGTTACCCGGGACCTGAAAGGCCAGCCAGCCGTCGGGAGCCAGCCGGTCCGCCCAGCGGACCAGCAGCTCGCGATGGCCGGGCACCCACTGCAGCACCGCGTTGGAGATGATCACATCCGGCAGGCACTGCGGCTCCCAGTGCCGCACGTCGTCGACCATGAACGACAACCCAGGCGCCTGGCTCGTCGCGACCGGGCCGCCGCGGTCGGGCGCCGCCGATCGCGGGACGGTTTCCGGGACGAGCCTGCGGGCCGCCTCGATCATCTCGGGCGAGCTGTCCACGCCGCACACCGTGGCGGCGGGCCAGCGCTCGGCGAGCAGGGCGGTCAGGTTGCCTGGGCCGCAGCCCATGTCGGCCACGTATCCGGGAAGCTCAGCTCCGACCCTGGCGAGCAGGTCAAAGAACGGTCTGGCGCGCTCGCCTCCAAACCGCAGATAAAGGGCCGC
>DAIOWL010001316.1:0-1932 GCA_036758545.1 Streptosporangiaceae bacterium
TTACCGGGCCCGGTCCGTGATCCGCAGGTAGTACCCGGCCGGGTCGAGAACCCGGCATCCCTCAGGCCCCACGGGCGGTCACGGAGATCCTCGGTGATCGGCCATCCCGACCCGCAGATAGAAATCGACGGTGGCGTCGAGATCATCCGGAAAGATCTCGAATCGCAGTGTCATCTCCACCACCCCGATGGTGACACGTGTCGCGGTTGCCTACCGCGGCGATTGCCCTCTTAAGGCACTAGGCCGCGTAGAGCTGATCGAGGCCGACAAGGCGGATGTCGTGGTCTTGGGCGGCTCGCAGTCCGCCGCTGAAGTCGGCACCGGAATAGCAGCTGAGTAGCGTGTCCCTGGTGTCGAATCCCTTGACGGCGAGCAGGTCCCGCGCCCGGCGCAGGCGTTCGACGTCGCGGAGGTCCATGGTCCGGTCCCACTTAGCCTCTCCTAGGGAGAGGACCTTGCGCGGGCGTCCAGGTTCGCCCGGAGCAAGAACCACGACGTCAACCTCGATCTGAGTACGGTTTGCAGGGTCAGGAATGACCCCGGATCCCACTTCGCCCGGCAGGCCACCGAAAACGCCAGGATCGGCTGCGATCGCGTAAGAGCGGCAGATCGCCTCGAAATGCGGTCCTGCCACCTGCGACAGGAAACGCGCCCGGGCTCCGGGCCAGACCGCTGGCGCGTCACCGAGTTCGAGGCGCGCCCATTCCCGGCTCATGATGGCCTGATAGAAGGTTATGAGAGGCTCGGCTATGCGGTACCTGGCCCGCCCCGACCGGAACATGTCGGGCTCTCTTACCAGCAGCCGGCAATCCTCGAGAACGCGGAGCGGATGCGCCACCTCGTTGGATTTCCGGCCAATGTAGCTGGCGATCCCGCCGGAGGTGTTGTTTCCCTCGGCGACGGCGGCTAGCACCGAATGGTACAGCGACGGGTCGCGTATCTCGGTTTCCTCGGCCAGCAGGTAACGGGCTTCCCGGAAGAGCGGGGTCTGCGGATTCAGAACGGTCCGGACCACCCACGCATCAAAATCTTCAAGGTCTGCGGGGATGTCTTCCCGTACGAGTTCCCGCCGGTACGCAGGCGTTCCGCCCAGCAGCGAATGCACGAGCACGGCCAGCTTCGGGTCGGAAATCCCCCAGAACCGTGCGGCATCCCGGTAGCCGAAGGGATGGACGACCAGCTCAAGACCTGCCCGTCCCCGCAACGGCGCCGATCCGGAAAGCAGGCCGCCCATTACCGACATGGCGGAGCCGCAGAGGAGCAGCCGTGCCCTGCTCGCTGACCCGCTTCCCCCCGGGCCAAGCTCGCGCTGGATGATTGATGGCAGGGCGGGTGATGCCTTGACCAGGAACGGGAACTCATCGATCACCACCGGGACAATGCGTTCTCCGGTAAGCCTGAACAGGTAGGGAATGGCATCAAGCCAGTCCCGGAAGGGCGGGACCGGCGATCCGCTGAAGCGGATGAGCTCATCGGCGAATAGCCGTAGCGTGACCGCTTCGGTCAGCTCCAGAGCCGGGAAATAGATCCCGTCCAGCGCAGTCGCCAGCGCCTGGAGCAGGTAACTCTTGCCCTGCCGCCGCCGCCCGCTCACGACGCCCAGCGTGGCGCCAGGATGAGCATCGGCAGCAAACGAGACCAGCCCTTTCCACTCGGCGTCGCGGTCGAAGAGGTGGTCCGGCTTAGGCGCCCCTGAAGTCGGCGAAGTATGCATGACCGAAGTATAGTTGACCGTACTATGTTTCGGCGTATTCCTGCTACGCGGCTCGCTTACGGGCCGGCCGTTTGCCCGCCTTCTTCTTAGTCGGCGCCTTCTGCTTCGCTGTCCCGCGCCGGCCGCCGCGCTTTCCGCCTGCCGTCTTCTTGGCGGCCTCGACGCTGGCTCGCAGCGCCTCGCTCAGGTCCATCACGGTGGTCCCGGGCGGCGCCTCG
>DAIOWL010001317.1:0-1931 GCA_036758545.1 Streptosporangiaceae bacterium
TCGAACGGGATGATCGTGGCCGCGGCGTTCGGCACCCGGCTCACCGCGCCGGCGATCTTGTCCGCGGTGCGGTCGTGCAACAGGCGGCCGAGCAGCGGCGAGAAGCTGCGCCGCGGCAGGATCGCGGTGACCTGGGTGCCAGGTGTCTCCGTCTCGCGGGTCACCAGGTCCGCCGCGCACCGGGTCAGCCTGCGGTCGGGGCAGTCCACGAACTCCAGGGTGACGCTGCGGTCCGGCAGCCAGGCGGCGCGCAGCCGTTCGGCCTGCTCGGTGTCGATGACGAAGTGCACGGCGCGCACGATCGTAGGGCGCAGGCTCTTGGCGTACCGCAAGGCGGCCAGGGTAGCCAGGTCGAAGTCGTCGACGAAGACGATGACAACCCGTCGGGTGTAGTTCGGCTGCCGCGGGGTTTCGCCGGAAGCCCTGCGCACGCCGATGTTCTCCAGGACCCGCGACTCTGTGCGGTATTGCCGGTTCAGCCGGATGAACGCGAATACCCCGATCGGGAAGACCACGACCACCAGCCAGGCGCCCTCGGTGAACTTGACCACCGCGAAGATCACCACGACCAGCGCGGTGTAGATGCCGCCGGTCAGGTTGATGACGAGCCTGCGGCGCCAGCCCTGCTCGCGCTGCCGCAGGTGGTAGCGGACCATGCCGAAGCCGGCCAGGGAGAACCCGGTGAACACGCCGATCGCGTAGAACGGGACCAGGTTGTTGGTGTTCGCGCCGACGGCGAACAGCAGGGCGAGCGCCAGGATGGTGAGCACGATGATGCCGTTGGAGAACACCAGCCGGTGGCCGCGCTTGCTCAGCCAGCGGGGCAGGAACGAGTCCTCGGCCACGAAGCTGGTCAGGAACGGGAAGCCGCTGAAGCTGGTGTTGCCGCCGGTGAACAGGATCGTGATGGCGCCCGCCTGCACCAGGTAGAACAAGATCTGCCCGGCGGGGGAATGGCCGAATACCAGGTCGGCCTCCTGGGAGACCACGGTGGGCACGCCGCTGGCGTACGGGATCGCGTGGGTGATGTGGGCCAGCCAGGAGATGCCGGCGATCAGGAACATGACGATGGCGCCCTGGATCTCCAGGATCCGCCGGGCGTTGCGGCCCTCGGGCGGGCGCAGCGCGCTGACCGCGTTGGACACCGCCTCGATGCCGGTCAGCGAGGACCCGCCGTTGGCGAAGGCGCGGGCCAGCGTGAGCATGGCGGCGAAGGCGATCAGGGTTCCCGTGTTGTGCCCGATCGTGACGGTCCCGGGGTGCCAGGTGGCATGCGAGAGGCCGCCGCCGAAGAACTCGCGGGCCAGCCCCGCGATGATCATCAGGCCGACCGACCCGGAGAACAGGTACGTCGGCAGCGCGAACACCCGGCCGTTCTCCCGGACGCCGAGCAGGTTCACGTAGCACATCAGAAGGGTGGCTGCGACGGTGATCAGCAGCAGGGTCGCGGTATCTCCCAGTGGCCTGCCCAGTGCCGGGAAGGTGGACAAGATGGCGGCGCTGCCGGCCGAGTTCTGCACCGCGACCGTGACCACGTAGTCCACCATCAGCGCCACGGCCGCAACCTGGGCGACCCGCGGGCCGAAGTTCTCCCTGGCTACCACGTAGGAGCCGCCCGCCCGGGTGTAGACCGTGACCACCTCGCGGTAGGACAGCACGACCAGGAAGATGCCGAGCAGGATCACGCCGGTCAGCGGCAGCAGCAGCGTGAACGACGCCAGGCCGAAGAACGGCAGCAGCTCGTGCAGGATCAGCTCGGAGCCGTAGTTCGCCGACGAGATCCCGTCGCAGGACAGCACGCCCAGGGCGAGCGGCTTGGACAGCCGTTCCTCCTTGAGCTGCTCGGTGACCAGCGGCGGGCCGAGCAGGCGGCGCTTGACGGAGTACCCGAAGGTCTCCGGTAGTTCGTTTCCCTGGCCCGCGAGCAGGCC
>DAIOWL010001318.1:0-1928 GCA_036758545.1 Streptosporangiaceae bacterium
CTGATGGCCTGGGTACCGCCCTGGACGAACTGCGGGAGATCTCGCACGGCATCCATTCAGCCCTGTTGTCTGAGTCCGGGCTCGGCCCAGCTCTGGGGGCACTCGCCCGGCGCTCCGCGGTGCCGGTCCAACTTGACCTGAATCTCGGCCCGCGGCTTGATGAGCACCTCGAGGCGGCCGCCTATTACATCGCGTCGGAGGCGATCACCAACGCCGCCAAGTACGCACGGGCCTCGGTCATTGACGTGTGCGCGGACGCCCGTGACGGCGCCCTCACCCTCTCCATCAGCGACGATGGCGTAGGCGGAGCCGACCCGAGCCGCGGCTCCGGCATCATCGGTCTCAGAGACCGGGTCGAGGCCCTCGGCGGCACCATCTTGGTGCTGAGCCCGCCCGATCAGGGAACAACCCTGCACGTCCAGCTTCCGGCCGATCCGATGGCCGCGTCCACGCTGCCGGGCGGCACCCCCATAGCCGCCGGCCGGGCGGGACGGCGAGTCTTAACCCGGGGGAGCGCTGGGTGCGCCTCCCGGTCCGCGGCCATCGATGATCCGGCAAATCGCATCTGCCGACAGTTCTTGCTTCGGCAAGAACCCTGCCGCCGGGCTTTCGGCGATAGGACCCGCGAAATCGGCCGCCGCATAGGTCGAGATCAAGATGACGGCCGGTCCGCCATCGCGGTGGTGCGCGGCCAGACGCCGGGCCAGCTCAAACCCGCTCTCAGTCCCGAGTATGACGTCCACCAGGACAACCTCCGGCCGGAGCTCCTCTGCTCGCCTCAGTGCCTCAGCTGAGGTAGCAGCGACGCCGACGACGCGCAGGCCTCCCTGTTCCAGGCGATCGCGGGCGGCCTCCAGAAACAACAAGTTATCGTCCACAATCAGGACCCCGAACGCCGCCATGTGACTAGCGTCCCAGCGTCTGCGGGCCCGCGCATTGGAGCTAGCAGGAATCGGCCGACGCGGAGCTTGAGCCGGACGCGGGCCAGGATTGCTGGCTATGTCATCCCGGAGGCGGCCCTGTGCTGGCCCGGACGATGAGCTCGGTGGGCAGGAGGTGAACCGGCTCGATGGGTCGCCGGGCGACGAGATCGAGCAGGGTCTGGGCGGCGAGCTCGCCCTTACGGCGGTTTGGCTGCCGGACGGTGCTGAGCTGGAGGGCGTCGGCTCCAGGCGCGTCGTCGAAGCCGATGATCGAGAGGTCATCGGGGACGCGCAGGCCGAACTGCCGGGCGGACTGCAGGGCACCTTCAGCGAGCCGGTCGGACATGCAGAGAAGACCCGTGGGTCGCGGAGTACGGGCCAGGAGTGCGGCGGCCATGGCAGCGCCCTCTTTGACGGAGCTGGTGGCTGCCACGGCTACCGCTACCGTCGACCAGTCCGTCCCGGTGCGGACGACCGCATCGCGGTAGCCGGCCAGCCGATGACGGGTGACGGCGTAGGTAGCTGCTTGCTGTGCTGTCTCGTCGGCCATGCCGAGGACCCGGGGGCGGGCCAGGCCGAAGGAGACGACGCCGAGTCGCCGGTGGCCGAGCGCGAGCAGGTGCGCGGCCGCACTGGCGGCTGCGGCGCGGTCATCGACGCCGATCCATGGTGTGCTACCGCCAGCGGACGGCCCCCACACAGATGACGGGTCCGGCTGGTCGATAACGACGAGCGGAAGATGGCGGGCCAGGGCGGTGTCCAGCAGGGGATCGTCGTCGGCCACGGAGAACACGACCAGTCCGTCAATGACCGCGCTGGCGACTGCAGCGCTGTTGCGCTCGGCGGGCGCCGAGCCGGGAACAAGGAGCAGGCCGCTGCCGGCTTGCTCCGCCACGGCGCTGATCCCCGCGAGCACGGCGACGGCGATCGGGTCGTCGAAGGCGTAGGAAAGCGGATTGTCGTATGCGAAGCCGAGCGCGCCGACCCGGCCCCGGCGCAAGCCGG
>DAIOWL010001319.1:0-1927 GCA_036758545.1 Streptosporangiaceae bacterium
GATCTCGTAGCTGACGTTGAACAGGTCCATGACCTGGCGGGTGATCGGGTCGGTGGCCAGCGGAACGCTGGTGTCGCGCTCGGACGGCCTGACGTTGACCGTGACGACCGGCCGGACCGGGTCGAAATCCGGGTTGGCCTCGCGTAGCTGCAGGTACTCCTCGAGGATCGCGACGAACTGGCCGAAATGCGCGGCTCTCCAGTCCCCGCGCGCGCCCTCGCCCTGCTCCAGGATCTCGTCGATGGCCCGCTGCGCCGAGGCCACGTCGGTGACCGCGATCAGTTCCGGCCAGCCGAAGTACTGCTGGGTGGCCTGCGCCCGCGACGGCCCGATGAACAGCATCTCCTCGCCGAGCTTGGACGCCAGGTGCGCGATCCCGGCCTCGATGGACCGGTACAGGTGCCCGACGGTGGCGAAGTCCTGACCGCGCGGGACGATGTCGCCGACCTGCACGCGGGGCATGGCCAACGGCGCGGCGTTCGCGAACGCGGCCATCCCGGCGGCGTCCTCGAGGTCCATGCCCTCGGGGCGCTCGAGGAACATGAAGTGGCGCAGCGCCTCCTCGCTGAACGGCACCAGCGCCAGGTGCACCCCGGCCGGGTAGTGGCTGGCGGGCTGCGGGAAGTTCGGCCGGGACAGGTGCGGGGCCGCGCCGGTGGCGGTCAGCAGGTTCTGCACCAGCGCCAGGTGCAGCATCTCCTGCGCGCCGATGTGGAAGATGTGCTTACGCCAGCGCTGGACCGCCTCTGCTTCGGCGGCGGTGAGGCCCTCGTCGGCGGACTGCTTCAGGCTGAACGCCGCGTACAGGTACTGGCACATGATCCCGTGCTCGAGCTCCGAGGCCTCGCAGAGCATGTAGAACAGCGCCTCGCGGTGCTCGATGACGAACGGTTCCTCGGGCGGGGCCAGGCCGCCCCGCGTGGCGATCATCTGGGCCAGGCGCCCCTGTGCTCCTGTGCTCTCCGGCATCAGCCGTCAGCCTCCCCGTGGCAGATGGACATCGCTCCCGTCCCATCCTGGGAGAAATCGGCTCGGGTGGCCAGCCATATCGCTCGTGGCTTACATAATTACA
The DNA here is from genome assembly GCA_036758545.1 of Streptosporangiaceae bacterium. Taxonomy (GTDB): domain Bacteria; phylum Actinomycetota; class Actinomycetes; order Streptosporangiales; family Streptosporangiaceae; genus Palsa-504. Next base: position 1,073 of record DAIOWL010001319.1, read on the forward strand.
GAGTTACATGGTCGCGCCAGGAGTGCGCGGGCTCGAAGCCGAGCACCTCGCGGGCGCGGTCGATGGCCAGCAGGGTGCCGAACTCGCCGACGTCGCGGGTCAGCCTGACGCCGGGGAAGACCTCGGCGAGGAGTTCGGCCGACGGGCGGTTCATGACGGTGTCGGCGGCCGCGATGATGAAGGCCGGGTTGCCCGTGACGGTTCCGGCGTCGGCTTCCAGGGCCAGGCGGCAGGACAGGGCCACGTCCCGCTGGTCGATGTAGCCCCACAGGTTCCACTTGCGCGCGTGCGGGTCGTCCTGGAACTCGGCGAACCACTGGTAGTCCTCGGGAGCCATGATGTTGGAGAAGCGCAGCGCGATATACGGGAGGCCGGACCACTGCGCGATGTGCCCGGCGACCGTCTCGCTGGCCACCTTGGACAGCGCGTAGGTGCTGGTCGGCACCGGATAGTGGTCCTCGTCGACGGGCGCGTAGCGGGGCGGGGTGTCGAACGGCAGGCCGAGGGTGGTCTCGCTGGACGCCCACACCACGCGGTCCAGCTTGAGGGCCGCGGCGGCCTGGAAGACGTTGAAGTTCATGGTGATGTTGCTGTTGAACGTGACCGCCGGGGTGCTCAGGCCGGGCGCCGGGATGTTGGCCAGGTGGACGACGGCGTCGGCCTTGGCCTCGGTCAGCGCCTCGACGGCCTGGCCGTAGTCGGTCAGGTCGGCGCGCAGCATCCCCTCGTCGCGGTCCTCCCGGCTCACCACGGTGTCGGTGGGCAGGACGTCGTAGCCGTGCTCGCGCAGGTCGGCCACTACCGCGCGGCCCGCCTTCCCGCTCGCTCCCGTCACGCAAACCCGCTGTACCATCG
>DAIOWL010001320.1:0-1927 GCA_036758545.1 Streptosporangiaceae bacterium
GGCTCACCGCCTCGGTCGAACCGGTCGAGACGGTCGTGCACGGCGCGCTTCAGGATCAGGCCGCCCTGAACGGGCTTCTGGCCCGGCTCGAGGCGTTCGGCGTGCAGGTCATAGAGGTCCGGCGGCTGCACGAGAAGGATCAGTCGGCCGACGGGGGCCGCACGTGAAAGATCCGGCCCGCTCCACGGTGCGGGCCGGATCCGGTTGTGTCATGGATACCGAACGAAGCAGGGCGCGTGCCCTCCCGCCGGCTATCCGTTCGCCGGGATGGCCGGCGAGGACTGGCCCTGTGTCCCGTTCTGCCAGGCGGCCGTCCCGGCGGCCATCGCGGCCCGGGCCTGAGTCCACTTCTGCCGGGCGAGTTCGCTGGGGGGTACTTCCATCTCGTTAACCCACTGACGGGTAACCGACAGCAGGTGCGCGCCGCCCACGGCCAGGCCGGTCAAAGCGATCAGCGTGCCGCCTCCGACCATCGCCGCGCTGATGATCAGCGGGGCGGTCCTGAACTGTGGTCCGTTCGTGCGATTTTCACCATTGCTCATGGGACCTCATCCTTCGCGTGCAGCCTGGTCCCACTGTGGTCAGTCAGGCCAAGCCGAGGATCATCCGTGCCGGGTGATGTGTCCTTCCGTTCGGCGTCGCCATGGTGGATGGGGTTTTCGCTTACCCGGAGGAGGAAGCGGTGGCGCGTTACCCGAATATCGCTGACCATGGACTGATCGGTGACCTGCAGACGGCGGCGCTGGTGACGACGGACGGCGTCCTCGACTGGTTCTGCTGTCCCCGGTTCGACTCGCCCAGCGTGTTCGCGTCCCTGCTGGACGCCGACCGCGGCGGTTTCTACCGGATCGCGCCGGACCGCGACGACTACGTGACCAGGCAGCTGTACCTGCCCGACACCGCGGTGCTGATCACCCGGTTCATGACCCCGGACGGGGTGGGTGAGGTGCACGACTTCATGCCGGTCATCCAGGGCCCGGCGACGAACCGGCACCGGCTGGTACGCAACATCCGGGTGGTCCGCGGGGTCATGCGGTTCGCGATCGAGATCCAGCCGCGTTTCGACTACGGCCGCAAGCCGCACGAGCTGGAGGCCGCCGAGTACGGCGGTGTGTTCCGGTCCGAGGACCTGGAGCTGACGGCGCATGCCATCGCGCCGGAGGGATCCTCCCTGCAGGGGGCGGGGATAACGCTGCAGCGCGACGGTGACGGGGTGCGGTGGACCCGGACCCTGCGGCAGGGCGAGTCCGGGGGAGTGGTCCTGGAGTCGATGGGCGGCACGCCCCGGCTCGTGACCCCCGAGGAGGCGCAGCGGCTGGAGGATGACACGGCGCGGTTCTGGCGCGGCTGGCTGGCCCGCTCGAGCTACCGCGGCCGCTGGCGCGAGATGGTCAACCGTTCGGCCATCACCTTGAAGCTGATGACCTACGCGCCGACCGGGGCCCCGGTCGCGGCGCCGACCACCGGGCTGCCCGAGCAGGAAGGCGGGGAGCGCAACTGGGATTACCGCTACACCTGGATCAGGGACGGCTCCTTCTCCATCTACGCGCTGCTCGGCCTGGGTCACGTGGAGGAGGCGGCCGCGTTCGGCGCCTGGCTCAGGGACCGGGCCCAGGAGCAAGCCGGTGACGGCTCCGGCCCGCTGAAGATCATGTACCGGGTGGACGGCAGCTCGGACCTCGTCGAGGAGACGCTGGATCACTTCGAGGGCTGGCGCGGGTCGCGGCCGGTGCGGATCGGGAACGGCGCGGCCGATCAGCTGCAGCTCGACATCTACGGTGAGGCCGCGGGCGGGATGTCCCTCGCCGACAGCCATGGCCTGCAGATTGCCCACGAGGGCTGGACGGCGATATCGAACATCATGGACTGGCTGTGCGAAAACTGGGACCAGCCCGACGAGGGCATCTGGGAGACCCGCGGCGGCCGG
>DAIOWL010001321.1:0-927 GCA_036758545.1 Streptosporangiaceae bacterium
CCACCAAGTACCTGAACGGGCACGGCGACGTGCTGGCCGGCGCGGTGCTGGCCGCTCGCCGGGATCCCTTCTGGGAGCGGATCAGGTCCTGGCGCCGCAACGCCGGGGCGATGCCGGGGCCGTTCGAGGCGTGGCTGCTGCAGCGCGGTATGCGCACGCTGTTCCTGCGGGTGCACCGCGCCTCGGACAGTGCCAGCCAGATCGCCGCCCATTTCCGCGGCCATCCCGCGCTGACAGCGGTGCTCTACCCCGGGCTGCCGGACCACCCGGGCCACGAGATCGCGGCCCGGCAGATGAGCGGCGGGTTCGGCGGCATGCTGTCCATCCGGGTGGCCGGCGGCGCCGGGCCCGCCCGCGACGTGCTGGCCGCGGTCCGGGTGTTCAAGCGGGCCACCTCGCTGGGCGGCGTTGAGAGCCTGATCGAGCACAGGCGCGGCTCCGAGGGGCCGTCCTCCCCGGTCCCGGACGACCTGCTCCGGCTGTCCGTCGGCATCGAGGCGCCCGGCGACCTGATCGCCGACCTGGCGGCCGCGCTGGACAAGGGCGCGCCCCGGTGAGCGACCTCGCCGCCGAGGTGACGGCCGCGCTCGGCCGCAGCATCCTGCCCTCGGTCATCGCCCGCGGCGCCGTCGGCCTGCGCGTCGTCGCCGCCGAAGACGGCGTCGTCACCCTGGCCGCGGACGGCTCCCCGGGCGCGGTGCTCCCGATCCTGGGCCGGATCGAGGCGCAGCTCCGTGCCGCCGTGCCCGGCGTCACCGCCGTCAGGCTGGCCGCGGCCGGCCCTGCGCCGCCCGAGGCCGGTGACCTGCCCGAAGCCGGGGATCTGGCCGAAGCCGCCCGAGCCATCCTCGACGCCGAGATCAACCCGGCCATCGCCGCCCACCGCGGCCGGGTCACCGTGGCCGGCGTGGCCGGCGGCTGGATCCG
>DAIOWL010001321.1:937-1927 GCA_036758545.1 Streptosporangiaceae bacterium
TCCCCGGGTGCGGTGCTCCCGATCCTGGGCCGAATCGAGGCGCAGCTCCGCGCCGCCGTACCCGGCGTCACCGCCGTCAGGCTGGCCGCGGCCGACCCGCCGCCATCCGAAGCCAGTGACCTGGCCGAGGCCGCCCGCGCCATCCTCGACGCCGAGATTAACCCGGCCATCGCGGCCCATCGCGGCCGGGTCGCCGTGGCCGGCGTCACCGGGGGCTGGATCCGGGTCCGCCTCGAAGGCGGCTGCCAGGGCTGCAGCCTGGCCGAGGTCACCCTCAGGCAGGGCATCGAGCCGGTGCTGCGGGCCCGCCTGCCCGCGATGACCGGGCTCGTCGACGTGACCGAGCACGAGGCGGGCACCGAGCCGTTCTTCTCCCCGGCGAAACGGTGACGGCACCGCCGCGCGTTCTGCTCCTGGTGCCCGCGCGCACGTACCGCGCCGCCGACTTCATCTTCGCGGCCGAACGGATGGGCCTGGATCTCGTCGTGGCCAGCGACGGCGTGCTGACCGCCGGCGACCTGACCGTCACCGCCGTCTTCGACAAGCCCGGCATGCCCGACGGCCCCACGTTCGAGGAAACCCTGCTGGTCAGCCCCTCCCGGCTAGCCGCGGATACGCTCGCCGCCGCGGTCCGCACGGCCGCGGACGCGGCCCGCGCGCTCGGCCTGTCGACCGGCCCGGTCCACGCCGAGCTGCGCATCTGCGACCGCGGCCCGGCCATGCTCGAGCTGGCCCCGAGGTCCATCGGCGGCCTGTGCTCGCGCGCCCTGAGCTTCCCCGGCGGGGCCAGCCTGGAAGAGATCGTGCTGGCCAACGCCCTCGGCCGGCCGGTCCCGGCCGGGAGTGGCTCCGCCGTGCCGTGCGGCGTGTTCATGCTCCCGGTGCCGCGCCCGGGCATCCTGCGCGCGGTCGAGGGCCGGGCCGACGCCCTGGCCGTGCCCGGCGTCACCGGGCTGACCATCACGATCCCGCCCGGCCAGCGGGTCCGCC
>DAIOWL010001322.1:0-1924 GCA_036758545.1 Streptosporangiaceae bacterium
GCGAGCGGCTGCGCCGCAACGTCCAGTTCAGCTGGTATGAATCCGGCCACATGACCTTCGTCGACGAGAAGGTCATCCCGGTGATGGCCAGCGACCTGGCGCGCTTCTACGCCAGCCCGCCGGACCGGGCCGCCGGCTTAGGCGTCGAACAGGCCGGCCTGGTAAGCGGTGATGACGAGCTGGACCCGGTCCCTGGCGCCCAGCTTGGCCAGCAGATGGGCCACGTGCGTTTTGGCGGTGCCCGCGGTGATGAACAGGGTGGCGGCGATCTCGGCGTTGGACATGCCCAGGCCCACCAGCCTGAGGACCTCGCGTTCGCGGCCGGTGATCCCGGTCAGCTCCCGGGACTTGCGGTCGGAACGGTGCTGATCTGCGAACTGCCCGATCAGGCGGCGGGTGACGCCCGGCGCGATCATGGCGTCGCCGGCCGCGACCACCCGGATGGCGGTCAGGATGTCCTCCAGGGCCATGTCCTTGACCAGGAACCCGCTCGCCCCGGCCCGCAGCGCGCCGTAGACGTAGTCATCCTCGTCGAACGCAGGCCGGACAGCGTCTCCCGGCTGGTGGCCTCGATGACGGCCAGGGCGTCGCGCCCTTCGGCGGGACTGGCGTCGCAGACGCTACGGCCCGAGCCTGCCTGGATCGCAGATCTCGAGACCCGCTGCGCAGGCGACCACGACCTGCAGGGCACTCGCCGGTACTTCTGTTCTCGGCCCCAGGCTGGTGGCCGCCAAGCCGGCTAGCGTCACGACCAGGGCCATGAGCGGCATGCGGCGCAGGAGGACGGCGGAAGCCAGCAAGGCGCAGGTAAGAATGAACATCTAGGCACCTCCGGCCCGCCGGGTCATGCTCATGCCACGGATCGTAGCCGCCTGGCCGGGCCATGTCGTCTGTCCGCGGGCATACGCCCCGGGCTACGCCGGCACCGTGCAGATGTGCGCCCGGGCCGACGCGGCGCTCTCTCGGTGGACGGTCACTGAGGCACGCGCCCAGCACGTTCGGCTGACAATTTCATCCCGAACGGGCCGGGCGCGTGCCGTCCTACGGCCAGGGGTCGCGGCGCAGCGCGTGGCCGACGGGGACCGCGACCAGGATGAGCCGGATGCCGTCGGGGTCTCTGCCGGAGTGCTTGAGGGTGCCCCATCCTTATCGAGGCTCGAGCCAGGCCAGCGCCGCAGTGACGAGGGCCTCGGTGCCTGTACGCAAGGTGGGCTGCAGCGGGGGCAGGAATTTCGGGGAGTGATTCGTCGGAAGGTCCTGGAGGCGCCCGGCCTTCTCGGCGGCGCGGTAGGTCTTCTCATCGGTGAACCCCATCGCCCAGTACGTATAGGGCACACGCGCGGCATTGGGAATGTTACTGAAGTCCTCGCTGACGGTCTGCCGGTCGATTTCGAGGGCGTGGCCGCCAAAATGGGTGGTGAAGGCGGCCGCCACCCGGTCCGTGGTAGCCGGGTCGTTGACGGTGAGCGGGAAGGTGCCGACGGTCTCGAAGTCCGGGTCCTGGGGAGAGCCGGAGGCCTGGCCCTCGGCCCGCACGATTCGCTGGATCGAGGCGAGCATGCGCTCCCGGGCCTGCTGGGAGTAGCTGCGCAGGTTGAGCTGCAGCAGAGCGTGGTCGGGAATAAGGTTGCTCCTGGTGCCGCCGTGGACGCTGCCGACGGTCACCACGGCGATCTCCCCGGGCGGGACCTCGCGGGACACGATGGTCTGCAGCCGGACGACGATCATGGCCGCGAGCACTACCGGGTCGATGGTGTGCTGCGGCATGGCGCCATGGCCGCCCTTCCCGTACACGGTCACGTTGATGCTGTCCTCCGTCGCCATGAAAGGGCCGGAACGTGTGCTGACCGTCCCGGCGATGCCGGGCAACACGTGCTGGGCCAGGGCAACGTCGGGGGCAGGGATGCGCTTGAACAGGCCATCG
>DAIOWL010001323.1:0-1916 GCA_036758545.1 Streptosporangiaceae bacterium
TCAGGTTGTCTTGATCAGGCCGCCGTCGATGAGGTAGTTGGCGCCGGTGATGTTGCCGGCCCGATCGGAGGCCAGGAACGCGATCAGCGTGGCGACCTCCTGCGGAGTGGTGAAGCGCCCGGTGGCGAACCCGCCGATCCCGGCGATGATCGTCTGTCGCGCAGTTTCGGCGTCCACCCCGGTGGCCTTGGCCACGGTCGCGGCCACGCCCTGCTCGCCCAGCCACAAGTCGGTGGCGACGGGGCCCGGGGAGACGGCGTTGACGCGGATGCCATGCGGGCCGAACTCCTGGGCGAGGGTCTTGGTGAGGTTGACCAGCGCGGCCTTGGCGGCGCCGTAATCGATGGTGGCGGCGTCGGGCTGGAAGAAGGCATTGACCGATGCCACGTTGACAATCGCTCCGCTGCCGTTCTTGACCATCTCGGTCAGGGCGGCGCGGCTGGCCCGCAGCGCGATGAAGAAGTTCATCTGCATCGCCCAGGCGAAGTCCTCGTCGCTGGTGCCGAAGAATCCCTCGGTACGCATGCGGACGGCTCCGACGTTGTTGACCAGCACGTCGACGCGGCCGTGCTGCTCGGTCGCGTGCCGGATCAGCTGCGCTGGCCCGTCGGCCGCAGTCAGGTCGATCGCGACCGGGGTTACGCCCTTGAGCCCGTCGAGCGTGCCGGTGGTCCGCGAGCCGGCGATGACGTGTGCGCCCTCGTCGGCGAGGGCCAGGGTCGCGGCCATTCCGATGCCTTTGCCTGCTCCGGTGACGACTGCGACCTTGCCGGCCAGATTCAGGTCCATGGTTGCTCCTTAGGTAAGCCGGCATCACGAGCCTGCCGGTCCTGTCGTGGCCGGCCCCGCATCTCGACCATATCGGTCACGCCGGCGTTGTCCTGCTGCTGCTAAGGTCGCGAGATGACCGGGCATGCGGTGGTGGTCACCGGAGCAGGTCCGACGGGGATGATGCTGGCGGGTGAGCTGGCGCTGGCCGGGATCGACGTCGCGATCGTCGAGCGGCGCGCCAGCCAGGATCTCGTCGGCACGCGCTCACGCGGCCTGCAGTCACGCACCATCGAGGTTCTCGATCAGCGCGGAATCGCTGACCGGTTCCTGTCGCAGGGAACACCGGCTCAGGTCGCGGGGTTCTCCGGGATCCGCCTGGACATCAGCGACTTTCCCACCCGCCACCCTTACGGGCTCGCGCTATTGCAGAACCGCTTCGAGGAGATCCTGGCCGGCTGGGTCGACGAGCTGGCGGTGCCGGTCTACCGCGGCCGTGACGTAACAGGTTTTCGCCAGGACGGCACCGGCGTCGACGTCGAGCTCTCGGACGGCCAGTCGCTGCGGACGGACTTTCTCGCCGGGTGCGATGGAGGGCGCAGCCTGATCCGCAAAGGCGCCGGTATCGACTTCCCCGGCTGGGACCCGTCGATCAGCTCCATGATCGCCGAGGTCGAGATGAGCGAGGAGCCGGAGTTTGGCCTTCGCAAGGACGCCAACGGCACTCAGGCCCTGGCCAGGCTGGAGGACGGCAAACGGGCGGGCGTGGTGGTGAGCGAGCGGTACGCCGGGCAGACCGGTGAGCCGACCCTGGGTGATCTCAGCCGCGCGCTCATCGCAGCGTGGGGAACGGACTACGGCGTGCACCACCCGACCTGGATCTCCCGGTTCACCGATATGACCCGGCAGGCGGCGTCCTACCGCAACGGACGCGTGCTGCTGGCCGGCGACGCCGCGCACGTGCACTACCCGGTCGGGGGGCAGGGCCTCAACATCGGCGTGCAGGATGCGGTGAACCTGGGATGGAAGCTGGCCCAGGTGGTCAACCAGAAATCGCCAGACAGCCTGCTCGATACCTACCATGCCGAGCGGCACCCGGTCGCGGCCCGGGTGCTGCGCACCAACATGGCGCAGACCCCGCTGACCCG
>DAIOWL010001324.1:0-1916 GCA_036758545.1 Streptosporangiaceae bacterium
CGAACCGCCCGGCCAGGTCGTAGGCGCGCAGCTGATTGCGCAGCGCGTCGGTGACAGCGCGCAGTGCCTTGTCTCCCGCTAGGTGGCCATAGGTGTCGTTGACCAGCTTGAAGTGATCGATGTCGACCAGCGCGAGCGCCAGCGGACTCTTGGTCCGGATGGCCCGGGCGATCTCGGTCGCGGCCTCCCGCTCCCAGGTGGACGCGTTCAGCAGTCCGGTCTTCGTGTCGACCCGCGACTGGGCGAGGAGCTGGGCATGCATCATGAACCGGCGGGCCAGCAGCACCGTGGGCACGGCGAAAACAGCAAGCGCAACGTTAACGGCGACAACAACGGTTACCAAGACTCCCAGATCGAACTCGGCGAAGTCGCCCTGCAACGCCTCGCGGTTCAGCTCCAGCTCGCGCAGGCGGACCGTCGGATCGGTGAGCTTGATCGCGACCGCGATCATCGCGTTGTGCCCCCTGCCCCCGACAACCTCGCAGACAGCAACGGCTATGGTCCACGTCAGCGCATGCACTCCGGTACCGATCGAGGCACCGGCGAAGGAGTCAGGGAATGCGCGGAAGACAACTGATGCCGCGCCATAGCACAGGCCCATCGCGGCGACAGTGAACACCCTTCGGTGCACCACGCCCCGGTACACCCACCACTGCGTGAGCAGGTATAGCGGGATTGGCGTGATCATCGCATAAACGGGCGGCAGCAGGACTGCGATCGGCAGCACCCAGACCGTGATGAAATCCCTGGTCATCCTGCCGTGCAGGTAGACGGCCCGAGGCGTGGCCGCGACCGAGATCAGGCCGCAGGCCAGCAACAGCAGGAACTTCCACAGCTCGGCCGCGTGCCACGTCGTCTGGGATGCCGCGTAGCAGGCGAGCGCGAACGCCACTACCGGCACCACTCCGATGTACCAGCGCAGGAACCCTGGAAGCTGCCACCATGCCCAGCGCCTGGGGTCAGCACGCAATAGCAAACGGCGTGTGACGGACGAGGCTTTCAAACTCCACCGTTCCCATTGGGACGCGACAGGCTCGTGTCTAGTCGGCAGCTCACCGTAAAGGACTAGCTCCGTATAGCTACCTTAACCTATCTTTCCCGTCTTCAGCACTATTGCCGCGGTTTGGCCGTACATCACCCGACAAAGAAGGGCTAAATGGGGTTTGACAAGCGACGATTACCCGGCACGCGGCCGTCGGCGAGGGTGAGCACGGCCGACATCGTCGGCCGGAGGGAGGCAGATTATGCGCGTCGCATGGACCTGAACGTTCACATCAGCCCGGCCATCGCGACTCATTAGGGGAACCGCAATGCGCGACACATGGACTTGAGCGGAGTCCTCACCCGTTCTCAGTTCCGGGACCCGCGTTATGGGACCGAGCTTCTTCGTGGTGCGGCATGGGCGGAGCGCCACACCGCAGCATGGCGCCCGCCGAACCCCTGCGCTCGCCGCTCGTTCGGCACGCGGAGCATGAAGGCAGTGTTGGCCGCCAGCCGATAGGCACCGGATGCGGCCGAGGCCGCAAAGATCACCAACGAGACGGCAAGACCCGGACGGAGGGCCGTCAGGACCAGCGTCACGCAGGTCAGCACGGCCAGCAGCCCCGGCCACGCGTTCACCTGCCCGGATTCGCGGGCAGGACCGGACACGGCATGGCGATCATGGGCGACACACCGTCGACGCTGTCACAAAGCCGGGGCGACTGGCCCTCCGCCGAGCCTTGTCGGGTACGAACGGCGATTCAGCTAGCCATTTCCGCGTAGCGGCACCGAACTCCTGGCCGCGACGCGACCGGGACGCCGTCCGGCCGCATGCCGTCCGCCGGGTGGTGACACGTCACGCCACCTGAGCGTAAGGACAAAGGCTACGACCGCACCGATCCCGCCGCCTATGGCGATGACCGCGGCGGGAGAGA
>DAIOWL010001325.1:0-1914 GCA_036758545.1 Streptosporangiaceae bacterium
CCGCTGCCCGCCCTGGTCGCCTGTGCGTGCATCGTGGTGGTCGTGATCGCCGTCAACGTGCTGGGGGAGCGGCTCTTCGAGCAGGCCCAGCGGACGCACCGATGAACGGTCCGCTGCTCGAGGTGGACGGGCTGACCGTGCTGCTGGACGTGGAGGGCGCCAGGCGCGCTGTACTGAGCGACATCTCGTTCGCCATACGTCCCGGTGAGGCGGTGGGCCTGGTCGGCGAGTCCGGGTCGGGCAAGTCCATGACCGCGCGGGCGATCGGTCGGCTGCTGCCGCGCGGGGCCGGCGTCGATGGTTCGATCCGGTTCGCCGGCGGCGATATCGGCAGCCTGTCCGGAGCCGCCCTGCGCCGGTATCGCGGCCAGGTGGCGATGATCTTCCAGGACCCGCGGGCGCACATCAATCCGGTGCGCCGGATCGGGGACTTCATGACCGAGGCCCTGCGCACCAACCTGGGGGTGCCCGCGGAGCAGGCGCGCCGCCGCGCGGCCGAGGCGCTCGCCCAGGTCGGCATCGAGGACGGGGCCCAGCGGCTCCGGCAGTACCCGCACCAGATGTCCGGCGGGATCCTGCAGCGGATCATGATCGCGGCAGCCCTGCTGACCGAGCCGCGCCTGCTGCTGGCCGACGAGCCGACCACCGCGCTGGACGTCACGACCCAGGCCGAGGTGATGGCGATACTCGACGGCCTGCGCCGCGACTTCGGCCTGGCCATGCTGTTCATCACCCACGACCTGGAGCTGGCCGCCGCCATCTGCGACCGCACGGTGGTGATGTACGCGGGGCAGATCGTGGAGGTGCGGGCGTCCGGGCTGCTGCACGGCGACCCGCTGCATCCCTACACCGCCGCATTGGCCGCCGCCCGCCCGGACATCGCCCAGACGGCGCACCGGCTGCGCGCCATCCCCGGCCGTCCGCTGTCCGCCTTCGAGGCGCCGCCGTCCGAGTGCGCGTTCGCCCCCCGCTGCCCGCACGCCCGCGACATCTGCCGGGAAGACGTCCCCGCCCTGGCCGGGCTGGACGGCGGGCTGTCCCGCTGCGCCCGCGCGTACGAGCTGCGCGGCCAGCTCCAGGAGGTCCCTCGTGCCTGAGACCGGCGGTGCCCCGGTCCTTGAGGTGGCCGGCCTGCGCAAGGAGTTCGGCGCTCTCGTGGCCGTCGACGACGTCTCGTTCGTGCTTCCGCCGGGCCGGTCCATCGCCATAGTGGGGGAGTCCGGCTCGGGGAAGACGACCATCGCACGGATGATCGTCGGCCTGGAACGGCCCACCCGCGGCACCATCACCGCCTGCGGGCACGACCGGTCCCGGCCGGTCAGATCGGCCAGGGATCGCCGCCGCCGCGGCCGCGAAGTGCAGATCGTATTCCAGGACCCGTACACCAGCCTCGACCCGCGGCAGACCGCCGAGGCCACCATCGACGAGGTGCTCCGGCTGCACCACGGCTGGCCCGCGAGCCGGCGCCGGGCCCGCATCGCCGAGCTCACCGAAATCGTTGGCCTGGACGCCCGGCAGGCCCGGGCCCTGCCCCGCTCGCTGTCGGGCGGTCAGCGGCAGCGGGTCGCGATCGCCCGGGCGCTGGCGGCCGAGCCCGCCATCTTGATCCTCGACGAGTCTGTCGCCGCGCTGGATGTCTCGATCCAGGCGCAGGTGCTCAACCTCCTGGCCGACATCCGCGACGAGACCGCCATCTCCTACATCCTGATCAGCCATGACCTGGCCGTCGTGCGTCAGCTCACCGACGAGGCCATCGTGCTCCACCGCGGCGAGATCGTCGAGCGCGGCCGAACGGCCCAGATCCTCGATGACCCACAGCATTCCTACACCCAGAGGCTCCGCGCCAGCGTGCCCCGCCCCGGATGGAAACCGGCCCGCCGCGCCTGACGACGCCGCCGGTTACCAGCGCAGGGC
>DAIOWL010001326.1:0-1914 GCA_036758545.1 Streptosporangiaceae bacterium
AGCTGAGGGACGGCGCAGGTGGCGAAAGCCACGCGAGATGGGGCTCATAGCCAGTTAGCTCCTTTCCGTCAGCGGGCTGTTCTTCGTCATGCGTTCATCTTCGCCGCGCCCCTGGCCCTTCACACCGTCAGAAGTGCTAGTCCGCGCCGCAGGACTCGCGCTGGAAGGAGCTACCAGACTTGGTGGTGCGGGGACACAGGTGAGGCGGCCAGCCTTGGCCGGACAGGACGCTTATCAGGAGGGATGCGGTGAGCCCAGCGGACAACCTGAGGGTGACACCCGATCCGGAGACCGGGCTCAGCTACACGAGCGGCCCGGGGACGCTGGGTTGCTGGCGACCGTTTTGGGATCCGCGATGGCCTCCATCGACGCGACCGTGGTGGGCATCGCGCTGCCGGCCATTGGCCGCGATTTCGGCGCCAGCCTGACCGTGCTGCAATGGGTCGTCACCGCGTACACGCTCACCCTGGCCGGGCTGCTGCTGTTCGCCGGGACGCTGGGCGACGGGTACGGCCGGAAGCGGATCTTCCTGGCCGGCGTCGTATGGTTCGCGCTGGCCTCGCTCCTGTGCGGACTCACCCCGGCCGCGGCGGTCCTGATCGGGGCCCGTGCCGTGCAGGGAGTCGGCGCCGCGTTGCTGACGCCGGGCAGCCTGGCCACATCGAGGCCTCGTTCCGTCCCGCCGACCGCGGCAAGGCGATCGGCGCTTGGTCAGGCCTGTCCGGTGTGGCCACCGCGATCGGGCCGTTTCTCGGCGGATGGCTGGTGCAGGCTGTGTCCCGGCGGCTGATCTTCGTGATCAACCTGCCGGTCGCCGGCATGATCGTCGCGGTGAGCGTGCGGCACCTGCCGGAGTCCCGGGATCGGGGAATGACGGGCAGGGTCGACATAACCGCCGGGATCCTTGCCACGCCCGGGTGGCCTGGCCGGTCATGTCACCCGCCAGTGAGCCGTCCGCGGTCAGCCCTGATGTCCCTGAGACCACGATCTGGTCGTAGCCGGCGGGTATCCGCATGGCATCGGCGTAGCGCCCGATCTGGCGGGCGATCCCGGCGTCGAACGATTCGGTTGCGGTCATCTGGTCAGGCCCTCCTGTGGATTGTCCGACCATTCGGCTGTCCGGCCGAAGTACGGGAATCGGCCCGGATAAGCGCCGGGTCGGGAGCAACGCCGTCGCCGGGCGCCGAGTTGGCCCTCAGGGACAGCATGACATCCATGACGTCGCCGCTGGCCAGCGCCCGCCCGTTGAACCCGGTGTAGTCGAACGAGGCCGGGGCGCCGAGCGGCAGGGCACGGTCAGCGCGCCGAGCCGGCCAGGAACCGCTGGGCGCAGTTCGCCGGATTGGCGGTCGTGCCCGCCCGCCGCGTGATCTCCCGGGCCGCGTCGGCGATCTGGGCGGTAAATCTGTCGTTATCGGCCCAGGGACGGGTGCGTTGAAGCCCTCCCGCATCTGTGCCTCCCGCATGAACGGGTGGGTGAGAAGGGGCAGCCCCCAGCGGGCGACCAGCGTCTCCAGGCGTGCCCGGACAGCGAGATGGTGGCCCAGCCGTGCACTAGCCCTTCCCGATCAGTCCGGTGGGAACCTGCGAGACGATGACCGCGACGTGGCGGGCCTCGAACAGGTAGGCCGCCAGGGCCGAGCCGTTCGTCCGCGAACACGTCCCGGGCCACGCCCGCGAAGGCGTGGACGCCCTGGCCTGAGCCGGTGACCTCGGAGGCGCCGCCGTTAGTGAGCGGTTCGCCGCCGGGACCCGCGACAGCGTCCGGGCCGACGGCCCGGCGAACTTGGTACGTATGCCGGTGACCGTTTCCGCCGCGGCCATGGCCGCCCGCACCGAAGCTCGCCCGGGGGTAAGACGCATGCACCCGCGCACCTTGCTTTCATGCCCCGAAATTATTTCCGCACGTTCGAG
>DAIOWL010001327.1:0-1912 GCA_036758545.1 Streptosporangiaceae bacterium
ACGTTGACGTCCTCCTGCTCGGCCGCGGACCTCACCTGCGCCAGCTTGCTCTACCGGCACTCGCCCGAAACGGCCTAATTCAGCAGGCTCCTAGCCCGGGTTCGCCCTCACCTCTCCGCGATGACCCGGCTCACCTCGTCCAGCCCGCCGTATTCGCCCTCGGGCATCTCCCGCAGCGAGCTCAGCGCCTCCTCGTCAGCCTGGTTGCTCCGGGCCTGGTCCACGAGCTGCTGCTTGGTGGCCGGATAGCGGATGCCGCGGAGGAACCTGTACACCTTGATGAAGTCGGCCAGTCCCATCGCGAAAACTCCTTCCACCGCCCCCGGTGCTTTTCCAGGCCCGGAATCCCGCCCCATGCACCTGCGCGCTTCCCGCATATCGTCGGCTCAAACGGCCGCGGCGCGGTTCACGCCCGGAAGTCTCACCGTGACATCACCCGATCGCCTCGCTCCGGCGGTTTGGCGGCAGCGCGATGGGTAGCCGGACGCCCATGTCCGTGCTCACCGATGTCAGATCCCGGGTCACCCGCCTAGCCCGGGCCGAGAAGGAGCGTTACTCCGATGGCGAGGAACGGCCGCTCGGCGGCTACCTGGCGGCCATGGGCGCCTACGCGGCCGTCACCGGGACCCTGGCCGTCGTCACGCGGCTGACCCGCCGCGAGCTTCCCGACGGTCTCGCCACGAGAGATATCCTGCTGGCCGCTACGGCGACCCACAAGCTGAGCAGGCTGATCACCAAGGATCCGGTGACCAGCCCGCTGCGCGCGCCGTTCACGGTGTTCGAGGGCCAGCAGGGGCCGGCCGAGCTCGAGGAGGAGGTCCGCGGGCACGGCGCGCGAAAGGCCGTCGGGGAGCTCATCACCTGTCCGTTCTGCCTGGACCTATGGGTCGCGACCGGCCTGACAGCGAGCTACATCTACCTGCCGCGGGCGACCAGGCTCGCCGTCGACACCCTGGCCGTGCTGTCCGGGGCCGACCTGCTCCAGTTCGCCTATTCCCTGCTGCAGGAGCAGGAGCAGTCCTAGCTCTGATCGGCGCGTTCCTCGGCGACCCGGTGCGGTGTCTGCAGCAGCCGCAGGGACGTCACCAGGCCGATGCCGCCGATGAGGTTGCCAAAGCCCGACCAGCCCAGGGCCTGGGCCCAGTCGCTCCAGGTGTACGCGGCCTGGCCGCCGAGCAGCCCGGTGAACATCAGGATCGAGTCCAGGACCGAATGGAACAGCTGCGCCGCGACCAGCGCGAACGACATCGCGACGCCGGCCACGAGTTTCGGGCCGAGGTCGTCGCTGGCGTGCTGCATGCGGGTCAGCAGGGTGATGACGATGCCGGCCAGGACGGCCAGCAGCAAGGAGCGCCACGATACTCCCAGGGTGGCGTAATGATGGCCGAGCGTCGCGGCCACCGATCGCAGGTCCGGTAGCGCGACGGCGATCAGACCGGCCATGACCAGCCCGCCGACCAGGTTCGCGGCCAGGGTCACGAGCCACAGGCGCACCAGTTGCGGCCACGAGCCGCGGCCGGCGATCCGCGCGGTGACGGGCACCAGGAAGTTCTCGGTGAACAGCTCGCTGCGGGCCAGCAGCAGCGCGATGAACCCGATCGGGAACGCCGCGGCCGCCAGCAGCGGCTGCCCGGTCTCGTGGTACACGACGAGGTAGGCGAGCACGCCGACGCCGACGTCGATACCGCCGACGAAGCCGGTCGCGAGCAGCGGGACCAGCGGCCGGTCCAGCCGGTTGCTGCCCTCGGAAACGAGCCGGTTGAACGCCTCCTCGACCTCCGGCTCGCGTCGCGGTCCGTCGTCCTCGTTATCGTCCGATTTTGAGGTCACTCTGCCTGCTCCAGCCCGTCATCGACTCGCTGTTCGTCCAGCAGGGCGGCCGCGTTGAGCAACGACAGGTGCGAAAGCCCCT
>DAIOWL010001328.1:0-1911 GCA_036758545.1 Streptosporangiaceae bacterium
GGCGGGGTCGCGGCCGCCGTCCGCGACGAGGCCAGCTGGCAGGCAGAGCCGCCGGGCCAGGCGGTCGTCGCGACGCCGCTGGTGGAGGCGACCTCGGTCGGCGGCGCGCCGCCGCGCTGGCGCCCGGCCGGGAAGCTGCCCGCCTCGGGCATCCGGGTGCTCGACCTTACCCGCGTCATCGCCGGACCGGTCGCGACCAGGTACCTCGGGGCGCTCGGCGCCGACGTGCTGCGGCTCGACCCGCCGGACCGGCCGGAGCTGACCATGCAGACCTACGACGGACTGCTCGCCAAGCGCAGCGCGCTGCTCGACTTCGGCGTGGACGGCGGCCAGGACCGGCTGCATGACCTGCTCTGCGGCGCCGACGTGCTGGTGCACGGGTACCGGCCGCACGCGCTGGACCGGTTCGGGTTGGATCCGCAGACCCTGGCGGAGCGGCATCCCGGCCTGGTGGTGGTGAGCCTGTCGGCGTGGGGCAGCCGCGGGCCGTGGGGCGGCCGGCGCGGCTTCGACAGCATCGTGCAGGCGGCGTCCGGGATCGCGCTGGCCGAATCCCCCGATGGCGAGCGCCCCGGCGCGCTGCCGTGCCAGCTGCTCGACCACGGCACCGGCTACCTGTGCGCGGCCGCAGCGCTGCAGGCGCTGGCACGGCAGTCCGTCCGGGGCGGCACCCAGTTCCGCGAGCTGTCCCTGGCCCGGACCGCACACTGGCTGCTCGGCCAGCCCCGGGATCTGGCCGAGACCTCAGCCCCTGGTGACGGCGACGAGCAGACGTGGCTGACCACGCTGGACAGCGCGGCCGGGCCGGTGACCACCGTGCTGCCGCCCGGCCGGCTCGACGATGAGCCGCTGACCTGGCCGCGGCCGCTCAGCCGGTACGGCGCCGACGCCGCGGCTTGGTCGCACCCCGATTTATGGTTGGTCTGGGGCGCGCGGGACCTTAAGGTAAGTACTGCTGTGAGAACTTACGAGGTCATTGAGCGGATTGACGTGTTCTGCGACGCCGTCCCACGGCGCCGGGCCCGGGCCGACGAGTACGGGCCGCTCGTGCTTTTCGTTCCCACCGGACCGGGCTGGCCGTACTACGCCCGGCCCAGGCGCGGCCCGAGGCCGCGGATGACCGCCGCCGACATCCGCGCCGTCCGTGCCCGGCAGCGCGAGCTGATCATCCCCGAATCCTTCGAGTGGATCGAGGAATCCGCGCCCGACATGGCAGCGGCCGCGGCCGAGGCGGGCCTGGAGGTGCAGACGCATCCGCTGATGGTGCTGTCGGCACAGCCGCCAGCACCGGCGCTTCCGGCCGGCATCGCAGTGCGCGCGGTCGCGCCCGAGGATCCCGAGCTGGACCGGATCTGGGCGGTGCCCGCGGTCGCGTTCGGGCACCCAGGCACCGCGATCGGGGAAGCTGGCCCGGCCGAGCGCGACAAGATCGCCGCTGATCACGACGGCGGCACGATCGAGATGCTGCGGGAACGGCTGCGGTCCGGGCAATCGGTGCTGGCCGCAGCGTTCGGACCGGACGGGCCGCTCGCGGCCGGAAGCTGCCAGGCCGTCGACGGGGTCGCCGAGATCACCGGCGTGGGCGTGCTGCCGTCCTCGCGCCGTCGGGGTCTGGGCGCCGCCATCACCGCGCTGCTGGCCCGGGACGCGCTGGATCGCGACGTGCAGACCGTGTTCCTGTCTGCCAGCGACGACGCGGTGGCCCGCGTCTACGCCAGGATCGGCTTCCGCGAGATCGGCACCGCCATGATCGCCGAGCCCCCAGCCGAGTAGAACCAGAAGGATACGCTCTAGCCGGTCACGGGGTCCCTGGCCGCCACGGTGGAGTTCTTCCCGGGCCGCGCGGTGGTGGGCGACTGGGCGGCGCGGGCCAGGCGCGGGGTCATCCAGGTGAGCATCGACGGGATCTGC
>DAIOWL010001329.1:0-1910 GCA_036758545.1 Streptosporangiaceae bacterium
CCAAGTACCCGGCCGGGTTCTTCGGCGTGTTCACCGGCTCCTACGACCTGGAGGCGGCGCACTGCCAGGTGACCGCGGTGTACACCAACAAGGCGCCGGGCGGGGTCGCCTACTCCTGCTCGTTCCGCATCACCGAGGCGGTCTACCTGGTCGAGCGGATGGTCGACGTGCTCGCCTTCGAGCTGAACATCGACCCGGCCGAGCTGCGCATGCGCAACCTGCTGCGCCCCGAGCAGTTCCCCTACACCTGCCAGACCGGGTGGACCTACGACTCCGGTGATTACCCCCGTACGTTGCGGCTGGCCATGGATATGGCCGGCTACGACGACCTCAGGAAAGAACAGGAGGCCGAACGGGCCCGCGGTCACCTGACCGGAATCGGTGTCAGCTTCTTCACCGAGGCCGTCGGGGCGGGTCCCCGCAAGCACATGGACATCCTGGGCATCGGCATGGCCGACGGGGTGGAACTGCGTGTCCACCCGACCGGGACCGCGGTGCTCCGGATCTCGGTGCAGACCCAGGGGCAGGGGCACGAGACCACGTTCGCGCAGATCGTGGCCGAGGAGCTGGGCCTGTCCCCGGACGACGTGGAGGTCGTGCACGGGGACACCGACCAGACCCCGTTCGGCCTGGGCACCTACGGGTCCCGGTCCACGCCGGTGTCCGGGGCGGCCACCGCGATCGTGGCCAGGAAGGTGCGCGAGCGGGCCAGGATCGTGGCCGCCGCCATGCTCGAGGCCGACCCGGACGACCTGGTGTGGGACCAGGGTCGCTGGTCCGTCAAGGGCGACCCGGACTCCGGCAAGACGATCGCGGAGATCGCCTGGGCCGCGCACTCCAACCTCGAGCTGCCCGACGGCATCGAGGGCCAGCTGGACGCGACCTGCGTGTACAACCCGCCCAACCTGACCTACCCGTTCGGCGCCTACATCTGCGTGGTCGACGTGGACCCGGGCACCGGCAAGGTCGACGTCCGCCGGTTCATCGCGGTGGACGACTGCGGGGTGCGGATCAACCCGATGATCGTCGAGGGCCAGGTGCACGGCGGCCTGGCCGACGGGATCGGGATGGCGCTGATGGAATCCATCGCCTTCGACGCCGACGGCAACTGCCTGGGCGGCTCGTTCATGGACTACCTGCTGCCGACCTCGCTGGAGTGCCCGTCCTGGGAGCTCGGCGCCACCGTCACCCCGTCGCCGCACCACCCCATCGGGGCCAAGGGGGTGGGGGAGTCCGCCACCGTCGGGTCGCCGCCGGCCGTGGTCAACGCGGTCATCGACGCGCTGCGGCCGTACGGCGTGCGGCACGCCGACATGCCGCTGACCCCGGCCCAGGTGTGGCGGGCCATCCAGGGCCGCCCGTTCCGTACCGACCTGGCGATCAGCTGATTCGCCCCGCAAAGATAAACTCGCACCTTGTGAGCACCATGACACACGATCTGCACGACCGGTTCCCGAACGTCGGCGACCTGAACGCCGCGCTGGAGACGGTCGGCTACCTGGCCGGCGACCAGCTCGGCGCCGCGCTGTTCCTGGCGGTCCGGATGGGGCAGCCGATCCTGCTCGAGGGCGAGCCCGGGGTGGGCAAGACCGAGGCCGCCAAGGCCCTGGCCGCCGCGATCGACACCCCGCTGGTCCGGCTGCAGTGCTACGAGGGCATCACCGCCTCCGAGGCGCTGTACGAGTGGAACTACCCGCGTCAGCTGCTGGCCATCAGGCTGGCCGAGGCCGCCGGTGAGCGGATCGAGGACAAGGACCTGTTCACCAGCGAGTACCTGCTGCCGCGGCCGCTGCTCACCGCGCTGCTGCACCCGGGTCCCCGCCCGGCCGTGCTGCTCATCGACGAGGTGGACCGCGCCGACGACGAGTTCGAGGCGTTCCTGTTCGAGCTGCTGGCCGAGGCGGCGGTCA
>DAIOWL010001330.1:0-1910 GCA_036758545.1 Streptosporangiaceae bacterium
AGGTGATGGCGGATCACGGCCGCCGCAGCTCCCCCGTTGACAGCCCGTTCATGGCCGGGTTCGCGGCCATGGACATGGACGAGCGGTGGGTCAGCCGGTCACCGCAGACCATGCTCGAGACGTTCGGCTGGTTCCGCGGGGAAGGCTTCGGGCTGATCGTGGAGGACCTGCTCGGGCTGCCGGCCGGACCCGGCGTGATCGCCGAGGGCTTCCGGCTGCTGCCGCGCCTGGTGCGGCCGTTCCTGGCCGATCCCGGCCACGCGGTCTGGCTCTGCCCGACCCGAGGCTTCCGCCGCGCCGCGTTCGCCAGCCGCGGCTCGCTGCTCCAGATCGCCGGGAAGACCAGCGATCCGGACAAGGCCCTAGCCAACCTGCTCGAACGTGACTGGATGTTCACCGACCGGCTCCGCGAGGAGGCCACAGGTCTCGGCCTGCCCGTCATCGACGTCGACACCACGATGACCGAGGACGACCTGACCGGGCGGGTGGCCCGGGCGTTCGGCCTAAGTTAGAACGCGCTGATGATCTCGGCCAGCGCGGGGAGCGCGCTCTCGGCGGCAACCAGGTACGACAGGCCGAAGCGCGCTCGGCGGGCCAGCAGGTCGTCCCGGATCTGGGCCGGGCTGCCGATGAAGGTCGTCGGCATCTGCCATACGGTCTCCGCCTCGATGCCGCTCCAGCCGCGCTGCCGGATCAGCTCCTCGGTGCTGGCGCGCCGGGTGTCCGTGATGATGAACGTCCCGAAGGCGTTGATCTCCAGGCTTCCGAAGCGGTCGCCGGCCGCCTCGCGGAGCACGGCGAGCTTGGCGTCCCACGCCGGCGGCAGCCGGTCGGCGGGGTCGTCGGTGTCCTGTGAGTTCTTGATCGGCGCGGGCAGCACCCCCACGATGTCCGCATGACGGGCGGCCAGGCGCAGCATGCGCGGGCCGCCCGCGCCGACCAGCAGCCGCGGGGAACTGCGCGGCGCCGGGAGCACGTCGAGGTCCAGGCCCTCTACCCGGTACCAGGTACCGGCGTGGTGCACCTCGGTGCCGGCGAGCAGGGCCCTGATGATGCCGAGCGACTCCTCGAGCCGGCCGATGCGCTGCCCCGCGGGGTCGAACCCGATCCCGGCGGCTTCGTATTCGGGCTGGTACCAGCCCGCGCCGAGGCCGAGCTCGAACCTTCCCCCGGACACGAGGTGCAGGCTGGCGGCCTCGTGCGCGACGATCGCCGGATGGCGGAAGTCGTTGGACAGCACGATCGTGCCCACCCGGAGGCGGGTGGTTACGGCGGCCGCTGAGGCCAGGGCGGTGAACGGCGCCAGCTGCTGGCCGAACGCGCCCGCCGAGAAGTGATCCCGGATCAGCAGCACGTCGATCCCGGCGTCCTCGATCCGGCGCGCGTGGTCCAGCCACGCCCGCCCTTGAAGTACCGACTCGCTGACCACGCCGAATCGCAGCTCTGCCATGGCATCCTCCCGTGCTCAACCACGGTATTGGAACCAGGGTCTCGGATGGCCGGCCAGCGGTCGTTAAGTCCGGAACGCGCGCATGGCGTGCGCGCGCCGCGCGGACGGCGGCCCGGTTCAGCGCCGGGGAGGGGACGGCGATCACCGGGCAGCCGGCGTGGGCCAGGCAGTACCGGCTGACCCGGCCGTGCCGCAGGCGGCCGAACGTGCCGCGGCGGCCAGCCCCTACGACCAGCCGGTCGCCGTCCCGGCTGGCCGCGCCGACCAGGACCGGGCCCGGGTTCCCCCGCATGACCAGCGGCTCGGCTTCCAGGTCCGGCGGGAGCCCGCCGAACGCCGTGTCCAGGGCGCGCCACATCCGCTGCCAGGCGTCGTCCTGCCACTGCATAACCAGCGGGTCGGAGGGGAACTTCCAGGCCGCGAACTCGGGACCGGAGGGCAGCCAGGCGTGGACGAACGT
>DAIOWL010001331.1:0-1906 GCA_036758545.1 Streptosporangiaceae bacterium
ACGCCGTCGTGGCGCAGCACCGCGACCTTAGATCCGAGGTTCACGTAGGCGGCGACGATCACGCCGAAGGCCAGGATACCCGGCACGAAGACGGTGGTCCTCTTGATGTCAGTGCCCGGCAGGTGAGAGCCGGCGTTGGCCGCCCCGATCAGCAGCAGGATCATCAGCGGGAAGGCGAACGTGAACAGCGCGTACTCGGCGCTGCGCCAGAAACTGCGCTGCTCGAGTAGGGCCTGGCCGACGGCGAGTTGAACCGTTCTCGTCACGCGTGATCTCCGTTGGTGCTGGTGAGCTGCAGGTACGTGTCTTCTAGACGGGGAGCGGTCACGGCCAGGCCGTGCAGGTCGCCGAGGCTGTTCCGTCGCGCCCAGTCGAGCAGCAGCCGCAGGGTCATGGCCGCGTTGCCGGTATGGCAGACCGACTCCGGTCCGCGGACCGCAAGGTCGATCCCGTCCGGCGGAGGGACCTGACCGCAGCGCAGTGCCGACGGCGTGGTGAAGGAGATGCGGGTGGCCAGGCCGGCCCGGACCGCGACCTCGTGCGTGGTCCCGGCCAGTTCGATGCGGCCCGCCCGCAAGATGGCGATCCGGTCGGCGAGCTGTTCCGCCTCATCCAGGTAGTGCGTGGTCAGCAGGACAGTCTTGCCCAGTCGGCGCAGGTTCTCGATCGCCGCCCAGCATCGCCTGCGAGCTTCCGGGTCGAAGCCGGTGGTCGGCTCGTCGAGGAAGACCAGATCAGGGTCGCCCGCGAGGGCGAGGGCGAAGTCCAGGCGGCGCCGCTGACCTCCCGACAGCTTGCGGACCTGGGTGTTCCTGACCTCGGTGAGCTCCACGACCTCGAGCAGGTCGCCGAGCGGGCGCGGGTTCGGGTAGTAGGTCCGCCACAGGTCGATGAGCTCGGCGACCCGTGCCTGCCGCGGGAAGCCGCACTCCTGCAAGACCATCCCGGCCCGCTCGCGCAGCCTGGCTGGCTGCGCCGCCGGGTTCATGCCAAGGACACTGACGTGCCCGTCGGTTTGCGCCCTGAAACCCTCGAGGATCTCCAGGGTAGTGGTCTTGCCCGCGCCGTTCGGGCCGAGCAGGCAGAACACCTCGCCGTAACGGACGTCGAAGTCGATGCCGTGCAAGACCTCGGTGGCGCCGAAGCTCATCCGCAGGCCGGCGACGCAGACGGCCGCGTCGCGTGTCACCGGGCACCGGCCGGGACCGTGCTCGCCGGGACCAGTGCGTGCACCAGCGCGTCTACCGCCGTGTCCGAGGCCAGGCCGGCCGGGATAGCGGCGCCGTCCGGGTCGGAGAACCGGTGCCGGGCGAACCAGGTCAGCGTCTCGAGCACCAGCCGGGCCGTCGCCGCCGTGTCCGGCGTGCGACGCAGCGTGCCGGCCTCGGCCCGGGCGGCTAGGTACTCGGTCAGCGCCGCCAGGACCGGCGCGCGGATGCCCGCGTTCAGCAGGTCGGCCATTTCGGGCAGCTCCCGGGCTGAGCGTTCGAGCATGTCGGCTGCTTCCCTGGTCCGCGATTCGAGCTCGAACAGCTCGCGAAGGATCTTCTCGAACTCGGCCGCAGTGTCACCGGCTCCCGAGCCGGACAGGGCGTCGGCGAGCGCGCCGAACGGGACCACCTCGGCGATGAAGTCGCGCGCCTCCGCCACGGTGGCGGCCAGCGGTGCGGGCGACAGCGGCAGGTCGCCCGCGGGCAGGTCCTCAAGCAGCAGCGCGTGACGGATGGCCAGCACGAACAGGCCTTCCTTGCTTTCCACATACCGGTAGATGGCCGCTTCTGACAGACCCATCTCGGCCGCGACGTCGCTCATCCGGGCCAACCGGTACCCGTCGCGGGTGAAGACCCGCACGGCCGCGGCGATCAGCTCGGGAAGCCGCTCGTGCGCGTCACGTTTGCCTGTCATG
>DAIOWL010001332.1:0-1902 GCA_036758545.1 Streptosporangiaceae bacterium
GCTTCGCCGCACTGCTCACGCTGGTAACACCGGTCTCGGGCCTGGCTATGAGGAGCATACTTCTGATTAGTTCCCGTTAGCTATTCATCGGCTATTCATCATCGATTGAAGTACGTGGCGTCAAGACCCGGCCTATGCTCCCCCATTTCCCGCCGATCGCCACATACCGCCATTGCGAAATTTACCGTCCTTATCGCGAGGCGCGGAATCTGACCGTAAGGTTTGAAAAGCAGCTAAACGTCGTGAGCATGAGCGCGGAAAGGCTGCAGGCCGGGGCTGGCACGAGGCCGAGAGGTAGGAAGATGACGGAACGAATCATGACGGCTGCCCCGGAAACCACTCAGGTGCTGCCCGCCCGGCTGGAGCCCGACGCGATCGGGGCCGCCCAGGACACCATCATCGGGATGGCCAACTCCGCGCCGACGGTCGCCATCGGCCTGTCGCTGGCCGGCCTGGCCGCGGCGGCGGCCTACGGCAGCGGGCCGGTCATCATCTTGTGCGGTATCCCGATGCTGGTCATCGCCAACGCCTATCGCCGCCTGAACCTGTGGAGCGCCAACTGCGGCGCGTCCTTCGAGTGGGTCGGCCGGGCGATCGACCCGTACCTCGGGTTCCTCACCGGGTGGCTGATGATCGCCGCCAGCCTGATCGCGGCGGTGGCCGGCGTGGTGGTGCTCGCCCCGTCGGTCCTGGCCATCTTCGGCGGCAGCGCGCTGAGCACCTGGCCGAACATCTTCATCAGCACCGCCGTGATCGTGGTGCTGCTGGTGATCGCGGTGGCTGGCATCCGTCTCACCGCGCGTACCCAGGTGGCAATGGGGGTGATCGAGTACGTGATCCTCATCGGCTTCTCGATCTGGGGTCTGGTGTTCGCGCTCGGCCATCACCACGGCAGCTTCCCGATCACCAGCGACTGGTTCAGCCTTAGCGGGATCGGCGGACGGGGCAGCCTGGCCTCGGGCCTGCTCATCGCGGTGTTTATGCTGGCCGGCTGGGACGCCACGGTCTACGTCAACGAGGAGGTGAAGCACCGGCGGCACAACCCGGGCAAGGCCGCTGTCATCGCGGTCGCCCTGCTCATCGCCATCTACACCTTCTCCCAGATCGGCTTGCAGGGAGTGGTCTCGCCGGCCAAGCTGCAGGCCAACTCGTCCTCGGTGCTCGTCTACGTCGCCCAGGCGCTCGGCGGCGGCCCGGCGGCCAAGGTGATGGCGCTCGCGCTGGCGCTGTCGGTGATCGCGTCCACCGGCGTCAGCATCGTCATCCTGGCCCGGATGATCTACGGGATGGCGAGCCACCGGGTGCTGCCCTCGATCCTGGGCAACGTGAGTCCCCGGTTCGCTACCCCGGCCATCGCCAGCGTCGTCGTCGGCGTGGTCCTGGTCGCGGTCACCTGGATCTACCTGCTCTCCGGCTCGATCGCGAACGCCTTCACCCAGCTGATCGACGTGACCGGCGTGCTGTACGCGAGCTTCTACATCCTCACCGCGTTCTCCGCCATCGTGTACTACCGGCGGCGCATCTTCAGCAATGCCTGGGACGCAGTGCTGGTCGGCATCCTCCCCCTGGCCGCGGCGGGCTTCCTGGTCTGGATCGTGATCCGGTCGTGGCAGAACGCGCCCGGGTCGCAGCGGTGGTCGCTGTTCGGCATCGTCATGGCCGGCGTGGCCCTGATGCTCGTCGCGCGCTACATCCTGCGATCGCCGTTCTTCCGGATCCCGCGCGAGAGCGCGCCGCGATAACCGGGAGGTGCGACATGACCCAGCCCGTCTTCGAGACCACCGCCACCGCCCTGCGGGAGAAGAGCAAGCTACAGCGGCACTTCCGGCGTTTCGACGTGTTCTTCTACCTGATCTGCACGGTGGTGACGATCGACACCATCGGCGCCGTCGCGAGCAACGG
>DAIOWL010001333.1:0-1902 GCA_036758545.1 Streptosporangiaceae bacterium
GGACTTCCGCAGCCAGCTCAGCCTGATCTTCGAGGTGCTCGACGCGCTCGGCATCCGGCGGCTGTCGGCCCCCGGCTACGAGGCCGACGACCTCATCGCCACGCTGGCCACCCAGGCCGCCGCCGAGGACATGGACGTCCTCATCGTCACCGGTGACCGCGACGTGCTCCAGCTGGTCTCGGACCGGGTGACGGCGCTGATGACCAGGCGGGGCATCACCGAGATGACCCGCTTCACCCCGGCGACCGTGACGGAGAAGTACGGTCTCACCCCGGCGCAGTACCCCGACTTCGCCGCCCTGCGCGGCGACCCGAGCGACAACCTGCCCGGCATTCCCGGGGTGGGGGAAAAGACCGCGACCAAGTGGATCGCGGAGTTCGGCTCGCTGCAGGCCCTGGTCGACCGGGTGGACGAGGTCAAGGGCAAGGCCGGCGACGCGCTGCGCGAGCACCTAGCCGGCGTGCTGCGTAACCGCCAGCTCACCGCGCTGGTGACCGACCTGCCCGCCGAGACCGTCGGCGCGGTCCCCGGCGACCTGCTGCCGGTGGCCTGGGATCGGGAGAAGATCCACCAGCTCTTCGACTCGCTCGAGTTCAAGGTCCTCCGCGAGCGCCTCTACCAGACCCTCCCGCACGGCCTGATCGGCGCGACCGGCTCGGATCCCGACAGCCCGCTCGGCGGCGCGGCCGCACCCAGGCCGGAAAAGGTCACCTTCGAAGTGGTGACCGACCTGCTCGGACCGGACCAGGTGAGCGCCTGGCTGGCCGCCCATGAATCGGCCGAACGGTCCGGGCTCACGCTCGCCGGAACCTGGGGGCGCGGCACGGGCAACGTGACCGCGATGGCTATTGCCGCCCCGGACGGTCATGGCGCCCACCTGGACCCGACCCAGCTCACCGAGGCCGACGAGCGCGCCCTGGCGGCCTGGCTGGCCGACCCGGAGCACCCGAAGGTGCTGCACGACGCCAAGGGCCCGATGCACGCGCTCGTCGCCCGCGGCCTGCCGCTGGCCGGGCTGGCGTGTGACACGGCGCTGGCCGCCTACCTGGCGCTGCCGGGCCAGCGCACCTTCGACCTGGCCGACCTGGCGCTGCGCTACCTGGGCAAGGAACTGCGCGAGGAGACTGAAGACGGCCAGCTGACGCTGGACGGATCGGGCGAGCGCGACGCGGCGGCCGCTCTGGTGCTGCGGGCTCAGGCCACGCTCGAGCTGGCCGCGGCGCTGGAAGAGGACCTGGAGCGGCGCGAGTCGGTGGCGCTGCTGCAGGAGCTCGAGCTGCCGCTGATCAACGTGCTGGCCAAGATGGAGCGCACCGGGATCGCCGCCGACTCCGAGCACTTCGCGGCCATGTCGTCCATGCTGCACGGCGAGGCCAAGGCGGCCGAGCAGGCCGCGTACGCGGCCGCCGGGCACGAGTTCAACCTGGGCTCGCCCAAGCAGCTGCAGGAGCTGCTGTTCAACGAGCTCGGCCTGCCCAAGACCAGGCGGATCAAGACCGGCTACACCACCGACTCCGAGGCTCTCACCAGCCTGCTCGCGCAGACCCAGCATCCGGTCCTGGAGCACCTGCTCCGTCACCGCGACGTGGCCAAGCTGATGACGATCGTGGACTCGCTGATCCCGATGGCCGGCGAGGACGGCCGGATCCATACCACCTTCAACCAGACGGTGGCCGCTACTGGCCGGCTGTCCTCCACCGATCCGAACCTGCAGAACATCCCCATCCGCAGCGAACTCGGCCGCCAGATCCGGCTGGGCTTCGTGGTCGGCGAGGGCTACGAGTGCCTGCTGTCGGCGGACTACAGCCAGATCGAGCTGCGCATCATGGCCCACCTGTCCGACGACGAGGCGCTGATCGCGGCGTTCGAGTCCGGGCACGACTTCCACGCCGCCACCGCCTC
>DAIOWL010001334.1:0-1900 GCA_036758545.1 Streptosporangiaceae bacterium
GATCGTTCGCGCTTACTTGTCCGGGACGAGGGCCTCGTTCCATTCCCGGATAGTCCAGTTCCGTACTACACCGTGCAGGACGAAGGGGTCGCCGCGGACGAACTCCTCGGCCGCGGCGCGGGTGGTGAAGATGGCCATCGCGCCGTCCGCCAGGGCGTTGGCGAAGGGCCCGATCATGAGGAGCTCGCCGCGGTCGGCGAACTCGCGCCAGCGGGCCCGGTGCGGGCCTGCGTGCAGCGGCGCCTTCTCCGCCAGGTCGGCGGCCGACTCGTAGAACACGACGGCTTTCATGCTTCACTCTCCCGGGAGATCTGGAAGAACGGGGAGCGCAGGATGAACCGTGCGGAAAATACCACGACCAGCCCGGCGATGACGATGCCGATGAACGACCAGCGCTGGCTCCACGGCGCCTCACCCAGCGACTTGACGAAGATCCAGCCCAGGAAGCCGGCCGCGCCGAGCGGGAGCAGGCCGACGGTCACGAAGTCGACGGCGCCGCTGACGACGCGGCGGCGGTAGTACGCGACGGCCGCGAGCGCGGTGAGGATGTAGAAGATCGAGAACAGCAGGCCAGTCACGTCGATCACGTCGAAGAAAGCGTTCTGCACCGAGGTGACCAGGTAGTAGACCGCGCTCAGGATGACGATGAGCAGGCCGACGATGACGCTGGAGGCGACCGGGGTGGCGTACCGGCGGGACACGGTGCCGAGGAACTCCGGCAGCACCCGGTGGTTGGCCATGCCATAGACGATCCGCGCGCCGAGCACGATGCCGGTGCCGGTGGTGGCGATGACCGACAGCGCGATCGACAGCGCCATCGCCTTGGCCCAGAAGCCGCCGCCCAGGACCTGGGCCACGGTGACGAGCGCGGTGCCGTTGCTGTCGGCTTCGGCCAGCTTGGACGGCGAGAGAACGCCCTGGAAGCCGAGCTGCGACAGCGTGTAGATGACGGTGAGCAGGGCCACGGCGAGGATGGCGGCGCGCCCCGGGTTCACCCGGCGGTGCCTGACCTCCTCGTTGACGTACAGGGTGCCGTCCCAGCCGCCGTAGACGAACACCGCGACCAGGAACCCGGCCACCGCGTCGCCCTTGCCGTTGACGCCGGACAGGCTGAACCAGCCCCTGGTGATCGGCACCGAGCCGGCGTGGTGGCCCAGCACCCAGACGAGCCCGGCGATCGCCAGGCCGATCAGGATCAGGTACTCCACGACGGCCATGCTGACCTGGACCCGGGCCGTGATCTTGATGCCGATCACGGCGATCACCAGCATGATCAGGCCGACGGCGCAGCCGATGCCCACATAGGCCCAGGTGTTGGTGGAACTGGAACCGAACACCGCCAGCACCGAGGGGCCGAGCAGGAGGACCTCGGCCACCGTCCCGACGATGTAGGCGGCGATCATCAGCCAGCCGGTCAGGACGCCCAGGTACGGGTTGATAGCCCGGCCGACCCATTCGAACGACGCGCCGGTGTTCGCCTTCCACAGGTTCAGCCGCCGGTAGGCGTTGGCGATGATCAGCATCGGGATCGCGGTCAGGATCAAGATCGGCGCACTGCCGTAGGCGGTCGCCACCACCAGGGCGGCCAGCGACAGCCCGACGGTAGCGGCCGGGGCCGACGAGGCCATGCCGATAATCGTGTCCTGAGTCGCGCCGATGGCGTCGGGCTCGAGGCTCGCCCCAGGGGGTGGAGTTGTCTCCGCTACGGAAGGGGCGGGGTGATCCGTCACGCGTTCTCCTGGGAACATCCGCTCAATGATTAACCGTGCGGCGTTAGGTCCAGGGCGAGTCGAGCGGGGCCCCGGCTACTCGCCTCGGGGATCATATCGGACGGCGGATTCATCCCGTCGTTGCCATGGGCGTCGGGCTAGCAGTGCGGAGATACGCCTGGAGCCACGTC
>DAIOWL010001335.1:0-1899 GCA_036758545.1 Streptosporangiaceae bacterium
GACAACATCACCGCCGACTACGCCGCCGGCGTACTCACCCTGACCATCCCGGTCCACGAGCAGGCCAAGCCCCGCAGCATCCAGGTCACCAGCAGCGACACCAAGCAGGCCGTCACCGCCTAACCCTCAGCGGTATCCCGGGGGTGGGCCGTCCGCCAGCGGGCGGCCCACCCGTTCGGCCCCGGGAAAGTCAATCCGATCCATACGTCCGCCGCCGGCCTACGGCTGCGTGGGCAGGACCAGGCGCGAGGATGAGGCGATCCGGTTCAGGCTGCTGGTGCCCACGCTGGCGTGCCGGAAGGTCATCATCGCCGGGAACTTCTTGACTTTGGCGGTCATGACCCTCCTGAGGCGCTGCGGTACAGGTCGGAGACGCGGAAGGCCAGGTCGAGGGACTGGCTGCGGTTCAGCCTGGGGTCGCACGCCGTCTCGTACCGCTGGCGCAGGTCGCTCTCGGCGATGTGCTGGCCGCCGCCGACGCACTCGGTGACGTCGTCGCCGGTGAACTCGATGTGGATGCCGCCCGGGTGCGTGCCGAGCGCGCGGTGGACCTCGAAGAAGCCGGCCACCTCGTCCAGCACGTCCTCGAAGTACCGGGTCTTCTGGCCGCTGGCCACCTCGACCGTGTTGCCGTGCATCGGGTCGCACACCCACACGACGGGGGCCCCGCTGGCCGCCACCGCCTCGGCCAGCGGCGGCAGCGCCTGCCGGATCCGGCTCGCGCCCATCCGGGTGATCAGGGTGAGGCGGCCCGGCTCGCAGTCCGGGTCGAGGGCCTTGATCAGCGCGAGCACGTCCTGGGCGGTGACGGCCGGGCCGATCTTGACGGCGACGGGGTTGCGGATCTGCCGCGCGAACTCGACGTGGGCGCCGCCGGGATCCCGGGTCCGCTCCCCTATCCACAGCAGGTGCGCGGACGAGTCGTAGGCTTGCCCGCTGCGCGTGTCGGTCCTAGTCAGGGCCTGCTCGTAGTCCAGCAGCAGGGCCTCGTGGCTGGAGTAGAACTCCACCGCGCGGAACTGTTCGGGATCGGCCCCGCAGGCGTGCATGAACGCGATGGCCCGGTCGATCTCCTCGGCCAGCCGCTCGTAGCGCTGCCCGGCCGGGCTGCCGGCCACGAAGTCCTGGTTCCAGGCGTGGACCTGGCGCAGGTCGGCGTACCCGCCGCCGGCCAGGGCGCGGCACACGTTCAAGGTGGCCGACGAGCAGTGATACGCCTCGAGCAGGCGGCGCGGGTCCGGCGTCCTGGCGGCGGCGGTGAACTCGAGCCCGTTCACCGCGTCGCCCCGGTAGGAGGGAAGCTCCACCCCGTCCCTGACCTCGGTGGCGGCCGAGCGCGGCTTGCCGAACTGGCCCGCCATCCTGCCCACCTTCACCACCGGCACGCTGGCCGCGTAGGTCAGGACCACGGCCATCTGCAGCAGGGTGCGGACCTTGCCCCGGATGGTTCCGGCCGTCGTGCCGGCGAAGGTCTCGGCGCAGTCGCCGCCCTGGAGCAGGAACGCCTCGCCGCGGGCCACGGAGGCGAGCCGCTCCTTGAGCTGGTCGCATTCGGCGGCGAGCACCAGCGGCGGCAGCCCTTCCAGGCGGCGCAGTGCTTCCTGCAGGGAGCCGCGGTCAGGCCACGGTGGCTGCTGCAGCGCGGGCGTGGTCACGGGTCCAGGCTAGCGGCCACCCCGTGGCTCGAGCAGGTCGGTGATGGCCTCACGCAAGAGGTCACCGTAGGTCGCGGGGCCGAGGTCACCGAGGTCGCTGAGTGACATCAAGCTGCTCAGCAGGGCC
This sequence comes from Streptosporangiaceae bacterium, assembly GCA_036758545.1. GTDB lineage: Bacteria > Actinomycetota > Actinomycetes > Streptosporangiales > Streptosporangiaceae > Palsa-504. Next base: position 1,783 of record DAIOWL010001335.1, read on the forward strand.
CCGAGCGCGCAGCTCAGCCGGACCCGGTCGCGGGCGGGGATCGCGGAGTCAGCCAGAATCCCGCGGAACTGCTGCTCCATCTCCTCGTGGTCGCCGTCGTGTCCCTTGATGTGCAGG
>DAIOWL010001336.1:0-1898 GCA_036758545.1 Streptosporangiaceae bacterium
CCGGTCCATGTCGCCCTCGCTCAGCAGCAGATAATGGGGGCAGGTCTCGGCGGTCACCAGCTCCCCGCCCGCGCCCCGGCCACCAGCTCGAAGGTGCGCGGCAGGCTCGCGTGGTAGCTGTGCAGGTGCACGCCGGTCACGGCGGCCAGTTCCAACGGCGCCTCGACCGGCGCGGTCTCCGGCGCCGGAGGGCGGGTGGCGCAGTGCGCGGCCGGACGAGGAGGCCCGGACCAGCGGGCCAGCGCTTCCGCGATCATCTCGCCGTCCTCGGCGTGCAGCCCCACGGGAAGTCCCGCGGCGGCCGCCAGGCGGAACAGCTCGATCAGCTCGCCGTGCGCGATCCGGGGGAACCGGCTGGGATCGGTCTCGAACATCGGCGCCTTGAAGCCACAGACCTCGCCCGCGGCCAGCTCGCCCACCCGGCCCGGCGTGACCACGTGGCCGGTGATCTTCAGGTCCAGCTGGTCAGCGTCCATGCACGCTCGCTTCCGTGTTAGCCAGAGACCGGCCAGGGCCGGGGATCTCGGGCCGAGACGATTAGCTCGATCAGGTTGGCGGCCGCCAACCTGGCATCGCTGTCCGCCAGCAGCCTGGCACTAGCCGGATCGCGGGTCCGCAAGACCTGGACTAGCCGCTGGTGCCCGGTCGGTACCTGCTGCACCGGGTAGCCGGACTGAGCCTGGTAGAAGAAGAAACGGTCGCTTTCCCATACCAGCCGCTCGATCACGTCGGCCAGGCGGCGGTTCCCCGACAGCTTGCCGATGAGCAGATGGAAGTCCCTGTTCCTGGCCATGATGGTCTCGACGTCCTCGGCCGGGTCCGGCGCCATGCACAGCGCGTCGAGCTGGTCGAGATCGGCGTCGCTGGCCAGCTGGCAGGCGAGCTCGGCGGCGGCCGGCTCGACGATCTCGCGGAGCCCGAAGATCTCCCTGATATCGGCCAGAGTGATGGGCGCGACCTGATACCCGAACCGGGGCCGGCTGATCATCAGGCCCTCGGCCGTCAGCCGGGCCAGCGCCTCCCGCACCGGGCTGCGGCCGAGTCCGGTCGAGGCGACCAGCTCATTCTGGGTGATCTCAGCGGACGGCGCCAGCTCGCAGCGCACGATCATGCGGTGGATCTGGCGGTAGGCCTGCTCGGCGAGATTCGGAGTGTCAGCCGGGTTCCGCCTGGAGCCTGCGCCCCCCGTGGTCACTGGCCGGTCCCTCCCGCGCATCGATGTTCCACTGAGCACTCGCCTAGCGTCCTTCTGACATGTTACTACTATGTCAGAAGGACAGATGATGCTCAAGCAGGCGGAAACGAGCTCTTGACGCAGGTCGGGCCGGGCACGGCGATGGGTGCGGTCATGCGGCGGTACTGAATCCCGATGCTGCTGCGTGCGGAGAACCCGGACCCCGACGGCGATCCCGTGCGCGTCCGGCTGCTGGGCGAGGACCTCGTGGCCTTCCGTGACAGCACGGGGACGGTCAGCCTGCGCCTTGTGTCCGCACCGGCGCCCCCGCTGTTCTTCGGCCGCAACGAGCGATCCGGGCTGCGGTCCATGTACCACGGCTGGAAGTCCACGGTGGACGGGCGCTGCACGGACATGCCGAATGTCCCGCCGGCCAGCGACTTCATGGCCCGGATCCGGCACACGAGCTACCCGTGCGTGGAGCGCCACAGCATGATCTCGGCCTACCTGGGACCCGAACGGCCCGTCCAGCTCGCTGGCCGCGTTCCGCCAGTTTGAGGCGTTGGCGGCCGGAGGCGAGCGGGTTACGGCGCCCAGCCCGGACGCCGACGGGGAACTGACGCCTGAGCTCGAGCATGCCTACTGGACGCTCGACCCGCGGCCTGTGATCATGGCATCGAGACCGAGAACGGGCTGTTCAGCGGGGCCCCGCCGGGAGGCGGGC
>DAIOWL010001337.1:0-1897 GCA_036758545.1 Streptosporangiaceae bacterium
CACCGTCGCCTACCACCTGCGGAAGGTCTTCACCAAGCTCGGCATCACCTCACGCGGCCAGCTCGCCCCCGCGCTTCCCGCCCGGCAAAGCGCGGCACCGCCGGTCGCGCTGCGGGGCTGATTCCCGGGCAGACCCCGCGCACCGCGGCGGCAGTCCCGGCGTGCCCGCTATCAAGACGCTATCGACCATCGGGTCACCACTATCGACCCTGGCGGATGCGCACCGGCGCGTCACGACCATAGCGTGATCACAAGGTCCGGCTATTACTTACACACCCTGGGTGATACCCGGCCTGCTAACGGGGTTGCCGGTATTGCTGCCAACTGCAATGCGCGCCCGGGAACCGCCGGGAATCTGGACATGGGCAGGCGTTGTCCGGTCACCGCTCAGCGGGATCCCTCGGCAGCCGGCCGCGTAGTCCGGCGGCGAGCCCAGAAAGGAGCTTCGTATGCCCGAACAACTGCAGAAGATCCTCTACACCGCCGAGGCGGTCGTGGAGGGCGGGCGGGAAGGCCATGGCCGTTCCCTGGACGGCCGGCTTGACGTGGATCTGTCGGTCCCGGAGGCGATGGGCGGCGGCGGGCCCGGCACCAACCCCGAGGAGCTGTTCGCCGTCGGCTATGCAGCCTGCTTCCAGTCAGCGCTGTTCTCGGTCGCGAACGGCCGGAAACTGGACGCGTCCGGATCACAGATGACCTCCCGGGTCGGGCTCGGCCCGACCGGGCACGGCGGCTTCGGGCTGGCCGTCGTACTGGACTTGCACGCGCCGCACATGACGGCGGAGCAGGCTGCGGACCTGATGGTCCGCGCGCACGAGCGCTGCCCCTACTCCAACGCCACCCGCGGAAACATCGACGTTGAGCTCTTCGTCGACGGGGTGCCGCTGGCCGTCGCGGCGAAGCTGCCGTCCTAGGTAGTTATGCGGCTCATCACACGCGAGCGCGTGTCCGGCGGCGCGGTGCCCGCGGCGCCCGGTTCTGGGTACCGGTGGATCGCCCTGTCCAACACCACGCTGGGCACGCTGATGGCGACGATCAACGGGTCGATCACGCTGATCGCGCTGCCGGACATCTTCCGCGGGATCGGGGTGAACCCGCTGCTGCCGGGCAACGCCAGCCTGCTGCTGTGGCTGATCCTGGGCTACCTGCTGGTCACGGCGGTGCTGGTGGTGACCTTCGGCCGGCTGGGCGACATGTTCGGCCGGGTGCGGATCTACACCCTGGGTTTCGCGGTGTTCACCGTATTCTCCGTCCTGCTGGCAGTGACCTGGCTGCACGGCACGGCAGGCGCGCTGTGGCTGATCGCGATGAGGATCTTGCAGGCTGTCGGCGGGGCGATGCTGCTCGCCAACGCGGCGGCCATCCTCACCGACGCCTTCCCGGCCGATCACCGCGGCATGGCGCTGGGCCTGAACCAGGTCGCCGGGATCGGCGGCCAGTTCATCGGCCTGATCCTGGGCGGCGTGCTCGGCCCGGTGGAATGGCACCTGGTGTTCCTGGTATCGGTGCCGTTCGGCCTCTTCGGCACGTTCTGGGCCTACCGCAAGCTCCGCGAGCTCGGCCAGCGCCGCCCGGCCCACTTCGACTGGCAGGGGAACCTGGCCTTCGGCGCCGGGCTGACCGCGCTGCTAGCCGGGATCACCTACGGCATCCAGCCCTACGGCAGGCACACCACGGGCTGGACCAATCCCTGGGTCATCACCGGGATCGCCGGGGGCATCGCGATGCTCGGGGCATTCTGCGTCCTGGAGACCCGGGCCGCCCACCCGATGTTCACCATGAGCCTGTTCCGGATCCGGGCCTTCTGGGCCGGCAACCTGGCCAGCCTGCTCGCCGCGCTCGGCCGCGGCGGCCTGATGTTCATCCTGATCATCTGGCTGCAGGGCATCTACCTGCC
>DAIOWL010001338.1:0-1896 GCA_036758545.1 Streptosporangiaceae bacterium
GGAGGGCGCTCTCGCGGCAAGCCGGGAGCTGCGCGGCTACTTCGCCGAGATCATCACCGACCGGCGGCGGCACACGCGCGATGACCTGGTGAGCCAGCTGATCTCGGCTGAGGTGGACGGGCGCCGGCTTAGTGACGAGGAGATCTACCCGTTCCTGCTGCTGCTCCTTCCGGCGGGCGCGGAGACGACATACCGGTCGTCGAGCAACCTGCTGTTCGGGTTGCTCTCGGACCCGGACCAACTGGAAGCGGTCCGGGCCGACCGGAGCCTGCTGCCGCAGGCGATCGAGGAGGCGCTGCGGTGGGAGTCGCCGCTGCTAACCGTGGCCCGTTTGGCCACCGAAGATGTGGAACTGGGCGGCGTGCGCATTCCCGCGGGCAGCTTCGTGGCGGTCTCGCTGGGCGCGGCGAACCGGGACCCGGGGCAGTTTGCGGAGCCGGACGCCTTCGACATCTTCCGGGAGCGGGCGCAGCACATGTCGTTCGGCGACGGGGCGCACAAGTGCCTCGGCATGCACCTGGCCCGGCTGGAGATGCGGGTGCTGCTGAACGCGGTGCTCGACCGGCTTCCGGGATTGCGGCTCGATCCCGATGCCGACGATCCTCATATCCACGGGCTGATATTTAGGTCACCCCCGAACCTGCCCGTTCGGTTCGATCCTGCCTGAATCCGCGCCGCCGACCCGCAGATTAATTGACACGCGCCATTTACGCGCCCACCTCAATGAGCGCTGCGGCAAGGACAGCGCGGCGCGGGCAAGACGGCGGTCCTGGTCACCGATCCGATTGCGAGGGACGGTCGGTGGCGTCGTAACCCGTACCGGATGGTCTCTTTCCGGATGATGTCTTGACGAAGCACAGGAAAAGTTTGAAGGTTGTTTTAACCTGATCAAACTTGTTTCAACCTGGGCAAGGAGCGGGAATGCGAACAAGACGGATGTTCACGACGGCGCTGGCAGCAGCGGCCCTGACCGGTGCGGCCTGCCTCACCGGCATGACGGGAACGGCCAGCGCGGCGGTAACGAGCATCCCGGCGGCCGACAACATCGCGCATCCGGGCGGTCCCATGGTCAAGGCGGCCGGTTCGGGAGCCACGACGGTCAGCCTGAACTGGTCGGGTTACGCGGTGACGTCCAAGAAGCTGTTCACCTACGTCCACACGACGTTCGTGCAGCCCGCGATCACCTGTACGGGCGTCGCAGACCAGTGGACTTCCAACTGGTCAGGCCTGGACGGCTATAACAGCAATTCGGTTGAACAGGACGGCACCTTCGCCCATTGCGGCGGTTCCGGTAACACGACGCCTAAATACGAGGCGTGGTACGAGCTGTTCCCGGCGCCTTCGGTAAACGCGTTCGCGGTCCACGCCGGCGACATCATCGACTCCTCGGTCAGCTACGCCAACGGCGAGTTCACGCTGACGATTTCCGACCTGTCGACGGGCAAGAGCAGCACCACCACGGCGACGTGTTCAACCTGCGAACGGACGTCGGCTGAGTGGATCGTCGAGCGGCCTGAACTCTGCAACAACGCCGGGACCAAGTGCTTCCTCACCGAGCTGGCCGACTTCGGCTCCTCCACCATGAGTGGAGACGAAGCACAGCTCACCGGAGGAAAGGTCAAGGGTGTCGGGGGCTTCAACAACATCCCGATCGACATGGTCGACCCGGTTTCCGGCGGCGGGTTCATCTCGCTCGACACGGTCGGCCCGGTGAACGCCAAGTCGTTCACGGCGACCTGGGACCGCTCAGGAAATACGTTCCCGATCACCGGCTAGCTGATCCACAAGCGGCTCATCATCGGGCCCGGCGCCGAAGCTACCTAGACCGGCGCTGGGCCGGATGCGCCGACCGCGGATGTAGAGACCCGGCGGTCTGCTCCGACTACCAACCGAGAG
>DAIOWL010001339.1:0-1894 GCA_036758545.1 Streptosporangiaceae bacterium
GCAGGCCCGGGCCGCGCTGCCCGGCGTCCTCCGCGCAGCGGGCGCCCCCGACGGCACCTGGGTCGAGGACAAGGAGCACGCGGTGGCGGTGCACACCCGCGGCACCGCCGGTCCGCAGGCGGCGCTGGACCGGCTGCGCGAGCCGCTCGGCGAGCTCGCCGCCCGGCTGGGCCTGGCCGCGGAGCCCGGTCGTTACGTGATCGAGCTGCGCCCGCCGGGCGTCGACAAGGGGAGCGCGCTGACCGGCCTGGCCCGCGAGAAAGCCGCCCGTTCGGTCCTATTTTGCGGCGATGACCTCGGCGACCTGCCCGCCTTCGCCGCCGTCAGGGCGCTGCGCGCCGACGGCGTCCCCGGCTGCGCGGTGGCCAGCGCCAGCGCCGAGTCACCGCAGGTCGCCGCGGCGGCCGACCTGGTGGTGGCGGGACCCGAGGGAGTGGTGGAGCTGCTCACCGCGCTGGCCGGCCAGCTCCGCACCCGCAATTGAGCCGAACGGCCCGGCCCGCCCGCCCCCCTCAGGACCCGGGCTTCAGCGAGGCAAGCTGTCCGCCCAGCCAGCGGGCGGGCGGGTCCGCCGCGGCGGTGGCGGCGAGCGCGGCGCCGCGGCGCTGGCGCTCGGCGTCGGGCATCTCCAGCGCCCGGTGCAGCGCGTCGGCCGTCTCGGTGACGTCGTACGGGTTGACGAGCAGCGCGTCCGCGGCCAGCGTGGCGGCCGCGCCGGCCTCACGGGACAGGACCAGCGCGCAGCCGCGCTCGGCGAGCACCGGGCCCTCCTGCGCGACCAGGTTCATCCCGTCCCTGATCGGGTTCACCAGCAGCACGTCGGCCAGGGCGCAGGCGGCCAGCGACCGCGGGTAGTCGTCCTTCACCTCCAGGACCAGCGGATCCCAGTCGGCGGTGCGGAATTCCTCGCTGATCTGGCCGGCGAGCTCGCGGACCTGGTCGGTGTAGGCGCGGTACTCGGCCAGGGCCGACCGGGACGGGTAGGCGAAGGCCAGGTGCACCACGCGGCCGCGCCACTGCGGCCGGGTGGCGAGCAGCTCGCGGTACGCGGCCAGGCCGCGCACGATGTTCTTGGACAGTTCGGTCCGGTCCACCCGGACGATCAGCTTGCGGTCGCCCGCCGCCCGGCGGAGCGCGCCGACGTGCGCCCGGACGTCCCCGGCCCGGGCGCGCTCCCGCAGCGCGTCCGCGTCCACCCCGAGCGGGTGCACGGCCACCTCGGTGACGTGGCCCCGGTAGGTCACCCGGCCGACCGGGCCGGGACCCGGGCCGGCCAGCCCGGTCCGGGTCACGTCCGCGCCCAATACGGCGGTGCAGCAGTCCAGGAACGCGGTGGCCCACCGCTCGGCGTGAAAGCCGGCCCGGTCCGCGCCGAGGATGCCGTCGAGCAGCGCCCGGCCCACGTCGTCCGGGAGCATCCGGTAGTAGTCGGGCGGCGCCCAGGGGGTGTGGCAGAAGTGCCCGATGCCGGCCTCGCCCGGCTGGCCGCCCAGCCGGTCCCGGAGCAGCCGCGGGGCCAGGCACAGGTGATAGTCCTGGATCAGCACGCGCAGGCCGCCATCCCCGGCCACGGCTTCCTGCGTGAGCGCGTCCGCGAACGCCTCGTTGTAGGCCAGGTAGGACTCCCAGTCGCGGCGGAACTCACGGCCGAACCGCGGCTGGTTCGGGGTGTCGAAGAGCTGGTGCAGCAGGAACCACAGGGTCGAGTTGGCGACCCGGTTGTAGGCGCGGTCGAAGACGTCCGACGCGATGTCGAGCATCCGCACTCCGATGCCGGCCCGCAGATTCCCGTCGCTCGTGCCCCGCGCCCGGGCGACCGCGCGGTCCGCGTCGCTGAGCGCGGCGCAGATCCAGGTCGCGCTGGCCCCGGGCCCGAGCGCGGCCAGCCCGTCGG
>DAIOWL010001340.1:0-1893 GCA_036758545.1 Streptosporangiaceae bacterium
AGCCGTTCCACGGCATGAACGCGACGAGCACGTTCCGGCCGAGCGCGAGCTCGCCGAATTCGGTCGACGGGCCGTCGGCGATGATGTCGCCCTCGTGGATCACGTCGCCCACCTTCACCAGCGGGCGCTGGTTGATGCAGGTCGACTGGTTCGAACGCTGGAACTTCATCAGACGATAGATATCGACACCCGACTTCGAGGGATCAAGATCCTCCGTCGCACGAATGACGATACGCGTCGCGTCGACCTGGTCGACCCGGCCAACACCGGGCTCATCACGCGGTGGGCCCAGGACTACTGGCGAGACCTGCATCCCAATGCGGTCGGCGGCGGCTACGTCAACGTCCCGATGGACGAGGACCGGGTCCGCGATTCCTACCGCGGCAACTACGACCGGCTGGCCCGGATCAAGGGCCGTTACGACCCGGACAACACCTTCCGCATCAACCAGAACATCCAGCCGGCCCGTTAGGCACTGGGCCCGCGGGCGCCCCCCGGGGGCGGGGCGTCCACGGGTGCCGACGGCCGCCGCGCCGTGCTGACGGGCCTGTCCGGACCCTGGCCGGGAGAACAAACTGCTCCGCCGGAGCTGGGCGGTCGTCCCGTTGCACGTCCACATCTGGGCCCTGGCGTGGTCCGCGGACGAGTTGCCGGACACGTCCAGGCACCAGTAGTCGAACGTGTTGCGCAGGAAGTCACCCGTTGCCGTTGCTGATGAAGAACCACACGATGTTGGCGCCGCTGCATGCCACCTAGATGGCCCGCTCGCCGTCGAAGGCGTTTGCGGCTTAGCTCAGGCCGGACTTCAGGAACTGGGCGGCGATGGCGATGGCGAGGATGCCGAGGGTGCGGCGGATCAGGGTGTCCGGGAGGCGGGACTGCATCCGGGCTCCGAGGTAACCGCCGGCGATGCCGCCGATGCCCAGCGCGATGCCGGTGGGCCAGTTCGGCGCGACCGGGCCCTCGCGGATGGACAGCAGGGTGAAGGTGAGCACGCCGCCGAGGGAGGTCACGAAGGTGGAGGCGAGGGAGGCCGGGGCGACCTCGGCGGCCGGGCGGCCGGACCCGATCAAGATCGGGGACAAGATCGCGCCGCCGCCGATTCCGTAGATGCCGCCGGCGCAGCCGGTCAGGGCGGCCAGGGCGATCAGGACGGGGGCCGGGATGTGGCGGGGAGGCCGGGCCGGCTGGTCCGGGTCGTGGTTGCGGGCGGGGCGGGCGGCGGTCAGCCAGATGCCCAGCGGTAGCAGCAGGGCGGCGACCATCAGGTCGAAGACGCGGGGGCCGGGGACTAGTTCGACGCGGATGACCGATCCGGTGATCACGCCGGGCAGGGTCCCGGTGATCAGGATGAGGGCGAGCCGCCCGCCGGTCTGGTGCTGGCGCCGGTACCGGTACAGCGCGCCGGGGGTGGAGACCACGTTGTAGAGCAGGTTGGTGGGGGTGACGGCAGGGCTGGGCGTACCCAGCACGCTGACCTGGAACGGGAGCAGCAGGACGGCCCCGGAGATGCCGGCCGGGGTGGCGATGGCGGAGATGACGAACGCGGCCGCGAGGGCCACGGCCTCGGTCCACCCAGCGCCGAGCACCCCGCCACGGTAACCGGCTCCGGGTCGTCTCGGTACCCGATGACCGGCAAGTTTGCGCAGGTCAAATGCTGTTAGCGACTCAATGCGCCGAGAGTGCGCGGCGTGGCCAGGGACGCGGGAAGCAACGGGCCCGGTCAGCTCGGCAACGGCACGACATCCGACCCGGCCGGCCCGGTGCAGGTCACCGGCCTGGCCAACGCCACGCAGGTGGCCGCGGGCGGCGAGTTCAGCCTCGCGGTCCACGTGCCGGTGCCGCTGCCCATCGTGCCTGACCTGACCGGTGACACCACGGCCCAGGCGGGCC
>DAIOWL010001341.1:0-1892 GCA_036758545.1 Streptosporangiaceae bacterium
AAGACGGGGCACCGCGTCCTACCAATGTGACCGAAACCCTGGTGGCCAATGGTGGCATCGTGTCAGATGCTTTCATGGCCTCTCCGACGGCGCGCGTGGGCTGGAGCGCGGACCGTGCGGTCACCGAGCTTTATTCGCTGCACTACCGGGCCTTGGTGCGGCTGGCGGCGCTGCTGGTGCGGGACACGCCGACGGCCGAGGAGGTCGTGCAGGACTCCTTCGTAGCCATGCACGGCGGCTGGCAGCGGCTCCGCGACGCCGAGAAGGCGCTGGCGTACCTGCGGCAGGCGGTGGTGAACCGGTCCCGGTCGGTGCTGCGGCACCGCACCGTGGTGGACAAGAACCTGCAGAAGGCCCCGCCGGACATGCCCAGCGCCGAGCACGGCGCGCTGGTCCTGCTGGAGCGCTCGGCGGTGGTGGCCGCACTGCGCGGCCTGCCGGAGCGGCAGCGCGAGGCGATCGTGCTGCGGTACTACGCTGACCTGTCCGAGGCCGAGATCGCCACCGCGATGGGCATCAGCCGCGGCGCGGTCAAAAGCCACACCGCCCGCGGCATGACCGCCCTGCGCGCGGCCCTGGAGCAGGAGTCATGACGAGACCCGGACACGACGGCATGCCGCCGCACGGACCCGAATTCGCGGAGTTCCTGCGACGCGAGCTGCACGCTGCCGCGGACCAGCTCGAACCGCGATCCGACGGGCTGGAGCGGATCCGCGCCCGGGTGCGGTCAGGCCCGGCCTACGCCAGCAAGCATTCGGCGGCGCAGGGCGGGTTCCTGGCTGACCTGGTCCGCCGCTGGAACCTGGCGCGCGGCGGCCAGCAGGAGCGCAGCGGCCAGCAAGAGGGCAGCGGTCACGCGCGGCAGCAGCGGGACTGGCGGTACGGGCTGCTCCGCCCGGCCCTGGCGGCTGCCTGCGCCGTGTTCGCCATCGGCGTCGCGCTGGCGGTGCCCCCGCTGCGCGGGGCCTTCGTCTCGCTCGGCAACGCGGTCGGAATCCCCATTTCCAGCACCAGCGCCGGGGGTCAGAGCACGAACGCAGACGGTACTCCCATCGGCTCGGCGACCGGCGGCGCCGGGGTCGGCACCTCGGCCGCCCAGGGCGGCGTGCCGGCGCCCGCGTGCACGACTAATTCGGCGTCGTCCGCCCCGGCCAAGCCGGCCAAGGCCAAGCCGACGACGTCGGCGACGCCGAGCGACACCCCGGCGAGCCCGGTGAACACTCCGTCCGACAGCGCCACAGGCAGCGGGACGAGCGGCGGCCCGGACGGCAGCAACACCAGCCCGGGCGACACCGCAACCGCCCCGGCGCCTGGGGCCGCGAGCGCCACAGCTATCAGCATCGCCACCTCGAAGGCTTCGGCGAAGGCCAGCACCGGGGGTAAGGGCGGCAAGGCGACCGCCAAGGCGACCGCGACACCGTGCGCGACTAGCACCGCCAAACCGTCCAAGACGGCTAATAAACAACCAAAGGCGCCCGCGTCCTCGTCGAGGCCGGGCAACGTTTCCTCGACGCCGGCGACGCCGACGTCGAGTTCGCCAGGTTCGGGCAGTGCCAGCACCAGCCCGACCGACACGGCGTCGGACGGCCCGGCCACCGGATCGAATAACACCGGTACGGGCGGCAATGGCTCGACGAGCAACGGAACGGTCAGCAACGGACCGACCGACACGAGGTCGGGCAGCACCGGACCGACCGACACGAGGTCGGGCAGCACCGGATCGACCGGCAACGTGACCCCCACCTCGGGGTAAGGTCCCTAGGACCAGCGGCCTGACCGGGTGAGCAGGATCGCGGCAGCCACGGTCCCGGCGGTCGAGGTCCGCAGCACCGTGGGTCCCAGGCGGCAGGCAATGGCTCCGGCCGCCCCGAAGGCAGTGCTCTCCTCGCCGG
>DAIOWL010001342.1:0-1892 GCA_036758545.1 Streptosporangiaceae bacterium
AGGGTGGCCGGACGGCGGACCGAGGCGCGCCAGTTGTCCGGATACGGCTCGAGCCCGCCGAACAGGACCGGCGGCTGGCCAGCGGCCAGCGGTTCGAGCGAGGCCCGGAGGGCGCCGGTCACGCCCGGCGTGAAGCGGTCATGCCAGCGCCGCTCGATCGTGCCCGTGAGTTCGTGGTAGAGGTGCTGCGCGTCGAGGCCCCGCGGGGTGAGCCGGGCGACCTTGCCCCGGCTGGCGGCCGGGTCGGGCTCTTCCGCGGCCAGGTCACCCCGGGTCAGGATGCCCAGCGCCCAGCGGACGGACTCGGTGGAGGTGCCGGTCAGCACGGGGAGCTCGCGCAGCCGGGTCCCTTCGGTGCCCAGCACGCGCAGCACGCTGGCGGCGACGGCCAGGGACAGTCCGGCTTCGCGCTCGTACTCAAGGGCGAACGCCAGCAGGACCCGGGACAGCAGGGCGGACAGCGGCAGCGCCTCGGGCGCGGTGCCGTCGGGCCTGGGCGGGAGCCGGGGGTCCGGGCCCTGGCTGCGCAGGGCCGCGCCGAGGATCGGCAGGCAGTCGGGCAGCCCCGGATCCAGCCGGCTGACCATGCTGGTGAGGGGATCTCGCAGGCGGCTGAGCTGATCCGCGCCGAGGCGCTCGCGCCAGCGCTGCTCGATGAATCCGGGCAGCGGCTGCCAGATCTCGCGCGCCCGCAGGCCGGCCGCTGTCGCGCGCAGCACGGCGGCCGGGCCCGGGCGGGTCTTGTGAACCTTCCTGGCGGTGCCGTCGATGGTGATGTAACCCCAGCGGCGCATGCCGTCCAGGTTGGTCCCGGTGCGGGCGCGGGCTTCGAGGTCGCCGACGGTGATGGGCTCGCCGGTGACGTAGCGCATGCAGGTCTCCCACATGGCCAGCGACGCCAGCCACAGTGCCGGGACGCCGTCGCCGGGGTCAGACGCCCCGTGGCTGGTGGTGCGGTGCGGGAGACGGTGTTCGGCCTCGTTGTCGAACTCGATCGTGTACGCGACCAGCGCCTGGGACAGCAGGGCCGACAAGGGAAGGGCCCCGTCGTGCTCCTGGGGTGGATGGCTGGGTACCTGGCGTGCCGCCGGGCGCCGTCGCCGGGGCGGCGCGGGTGCGGCGGGGCGGTGTGCCGCCGGCGCGGGTGCCGACGGGCCGGGGCTGGCCACAAGCAGGCCGACGGTGCGGAGGCGGTCGCTCCCGGCGGCTGGCTGCTGGCTGTCCCCGTTCCCGGCCGCGAGGGGCCAGCCGGTCCTGGCCAGGAGCGCTTCGGCCTCGGCGGCCTCGAACGTGGACCTGACCGGCTCCCCCAGCGCGGCCACCATGGCCTGGAAGCGGGCGCGGGCGGCGTCGCCGCGGGGCCGGGACAGGGACATGCTGATGGCCAGGCTGCTGCCCGGCGCGGCGACCTGCCGGAACTGCCGGAGGACCTCCTCCAGGACGGCAGGCTCCAGGTAGACGGCCACGCCTTCGAGCAGGAACAGGCTCGGTACGTCCGGGTCGAGCCCGGCCGCGCGCAGCCGGCCGGCCACCGGGTCGCGGGTGAAGTCGGCCGCGACGAACCGCACGTGGGACGCGTCGATGCCGAGCCGCTCGAGCCGCTCGAGCTTGTCCCGCTGGGTCGCGGGATGGTCGACCTCGAACCAGCGGACGCCCGGCTTGGCGTACCGGAACGCGCGGCCGTCGTAGCCGGCCGCGCCCACCACGACCTGCGTCACGCCACGGCCGAGCGCGCCGGTAACGGTCCGGTCGAAGAACGCGGTGCGCGCGGCCAGGTAGTCATGCATCCGGCTGGCCGGGGCCTGCCGCCCGGACGCCACGTCGACGGCCAGCGCGTGGTCCGCGGCGGGGTCACCGTAGTCAGCGGGGACCCGGGTGAAGTCCAGGCGGTG
>DAIOWL010001343.1:0-1889 GCA_036758545.1 Streptosporangiaceae bacterium
GGGCGCCGAACCGGTCCGACAGCCAGCCCGAGGCCGGGCCGGCGATGAGGAAGCCCACGGTCAGCGGCAGCATCGCGATACCGGCCCACAGCGGGGTCCGCTCGAAGCTGTAACCGTGGATCGGCAGGTAGATGCCCTGCAGCCAGATGATCAGGATGAACATCAGCCCGCCCCGGCCCAGGCTGGACAGCAGGCTGGCCAGGTTGCCCGCGGTGAACGGGCGGATCCGGAACAGCGAGAGCCGGAACATCGGCTCGGCGACCCGGGTCTCGATCACGCAGAACCCGGCCAGCACGGCCAGCCCGCCGCCGATAAGACCGAGCACCACCGGGCTGGTCCAGCCCATCGTGTGCCCGCCGTAGGGCTGGATGCCGTAGGTGATGCCGACCAGCACCGCGATCAGCCCGGCGGCGAAGGTCAGGTTCCCCCACCAGTCGAGTGCCGCGGGCCGCCTGACGCCAAGCTCCCGCAGCTTCAGGTAAGACCAGACGGTGCCGAGGACGCCGAACGGGACCGAGACCAGGAACACGTAGCGCCAGCTGATCGGGCCGAGTATCCCGCCGAGCACCAATCCGATGAAGGACCCGGCGATCGCGGCCACCTGGTTGAGGCCGAGCGCCAGCCCGCGCTCGCCGGCCGGGAACGCGTCGGTCAGGATCGCGCTGGAGTTGGCCATCAGCATCGCGCCGCCGACGGCCTGCAGGATCCGCATCGTGATCAGCCACCAGGCGGCGGCCGCGCCGTGCAGCCAGGTCACCGACAGCAGGACGGAGAACAGCGCGAAGATCGCGAACCCGAGGTTGAACATCCGCACCCGGCCGAACATGTCGCCCAGCCGCCCGAAGCTGACCACCAGCACCGCGGTGACCACCAGGTAGCCCATCAGCAGCCAGAGCAGCAGCGTGGTGTTCCCCGGCTGCAGCGGGTCCACGCCGATGCCGCGGAAGATATCCGGCAGCGCGATCAGCATGATCGAGGAGTTGACCGTGGCCATCAGCATGCCCAGCGTGGTGTTGGACAGCGCGATCCACTTGTACCGGGATCCTGCCCCGGCAGGCGATTGAGTAACTGCGGACGGCACGGATGCTCCTCCGGAGAAGATAGGCCTGGCGTGGCGCGATCCGCCGCGGGAACCATCAGCTGCATCATCAGCCGTCCGCGATTCAGCACCGCGCCAATTTAGTTGCTACATGACAACTAAATTATCTCCTGATGTGTTCCCGCTCCCACACGCCCCCGCCCAGGCCCGCCCTGCCCGCCCTGCCAACCCCGTCCCGCGCCGTCCCCGCGCGCCTCTCCGCGCCCCCGGCAAGTCCTGCCCGTCCCGCCCTGCCAACCCTGTCCCGCGCCGCGGAAGCAGCACCAGTCACATCGGCAGCACCAGCACCGTAGTTTTGGTCAGCTAGTGGACCGCGGCCGACCGGCACGTCCCTGAAAGCGGACTCAGGACACGCCGGCACCATCAGCATCACGGTTCGGATGCTCTAGACCAGTCAGAACGTCATGAAACCCCGGATCCAGTGCGTTCTGGCGCGGTGAATTCCCGGTTTCATGGCGTCCGGTCGCAGGCCGATGCAGTATCGGTTCGGCACAGGTGGTGCTACTGGGGCGAAAGCGGCTCCTGTGTCTCCGCGTGCCCCACGTCTTCCGGCACCCAGGCCGACTTCGCCCAGGCCGACTTTGCTCAGGCCGACTTCGCGGCGTACTGGTTTCCGCGTGCCTGGTGGGACCGGTGTGCGCTCTGGGACCGGCGGCCTGAGTCCGCGGCGCCCTGAGCGGCGCCCCGAGCAGTGTCACGGGCAAAGCTGCGGCCAGCGTCCTCCCGGCCAACGGCCGCGACGCGAGCCGCGCGGCGGCCGCTGCCCGTGCGTGCTCCGCCGCCTGCGCGG
>DAIOWL010001344.1:0-1886 GCA_036758545.1 Streptosporangiaceae bacterium
GTCGAGCGCTACCTCACGCTCTTCTGACCGGCCCGCACCGATGAGAGGAACTGTCCCGCAACAGATGTAAGGAGGGATCGTGGCCTCGACCGACGGCACGCTTCCCGAGACCGGCCTGCACAAGGGCACCAACTGGTGGGGCGCCTTCGTCATCGGCCTAGCCGGGACGATCCTGGTCACCGGCATCGCGCCGTACGTGGTCCAGGGCACTGGCGCACTGGGCATCATCCTCATCGGCGTGATGACGATCGCCGGCTGCTTCCTGTGCCTGTGCCTGGCCGAGCTCGCCACGATGTGGCCGGACCGGACCGGTGGCATCCCCGGGTACGCGACCGAGTCGTTCCGGCCCCTGGTCGGCGGGACCGCGTCCCGGCACATCGGCGGCGTCTCCGGCTGGGCCTACTGGCTCGGCTGGTTCCCGGTCGCGCCGATCAACGTGATCCTGACCGCGTCCTACCTGGCGGTGCTGTTCAACTTCAGCCCGGGGCACCTGATCTCGCCGGTCGGGACAACCTGGGGCGCGCCGATCGGGATAACGATCGTCCTCGTCTGCTTCGCACTGCTACTGGCCATCTTCATCCCGGCCTGGTTCGGCATCAGGCTCGGCGCGGCCTTCGCCACCGTGCTCGGCATCCTGTCCATGCTGCCGCTCACGGCCATGATCTTCCTGCCGTTCTTCAAGCCGGGCTCGATCCACTGGCACAACGTGGCCGGCTTCCACGCCCCGCCGCACGTGGCGGTCACCGTGACGTTCATCTTCGCCTGGTTCTTCCCGATCCTGTGGAACGTCATCGCGATGGAGGCGGCGGCCTGCTACGTCGGGGAGTGCCGGGGCGGCGCCCGGGACGCCAAGATCGCGCTGACCGCCGAGGGCCTGTTCGGGATGTTCATCTACATCGCGACGCCGCTGCTGTTCGTCGCCGTCCTCGGCGTGGCGCTCACCACCGCCGACCCGCTGACGCTCTACCTCACCTACACCAACCACATCTTCGGACCCGGATCGTGGGAGAAGTGGTTCGTCGGGCTGCCGCTCATTGCGGCGCTGGCCCTGTCGGTGCTGAACGCCATCATGGGCTGCGGCCGTTCGCTCTACCAGGCCTCCGAGGACGGCCAGCTGCCGCGCTGGTTCGAGAAGAAGAACCGGCACGGCGTGCCCGGCAACGCGATGATCTTCAACGTGGTGTGCTCCGCGATCCTGGTGCTGCTCGGCTCGCCGCTGCGGATCTACATCATCTCCAACGGCGGCTACCTGCTGTCCTGCTCGCTCGCCCTGGCCGGGTACTTCGTGTACCGGCAGCTGCGCCCGGACACGCCGCGGCCGTTCCGGCTGCCGACCTTCTGCAAGTGGATCGCCCTGCTGGTCTTCGTGGCCTGGATGGCCATCTACTTCTTCGGCGGCTGGAACTCGCCGAAGATCATCCTGGCCGACCCGCACCAGGGTCCCGGGCTGTACCTGCTCGGCCTGCTGATCGTCGCCCTGTACGCGCCGCTGTACTGGTGGCGGGCCTGGCAGGACCGCAGGCTGGCGGCGTCCGGCCGGCTCGTGACCACTCCGGCGGCCGCGGTCACCGGGGACGGGATTCTCGGTACTCCCGGCAATACCGTGACGGAGACAGAGCCCTCGGCGGGCGAGCCGCCGGCCGTCCGGTAGGGGCCGCGACGTGCTGTTCGGACGGCGGGGCTGGGACAAGGCGCCGGCGGAGCCGGCCGGCGTGCTGCTGGCCTCCGCCGGCACGCCGTTCAGCGGCGCGGCGGTCCGCCGCGCGTGCGAGCTGGCGGCCGGCGAGCCGATCGCGGTGCTGACGATCCTGAGGGTCTACGGCTCGTCGTTCGGGCTGCCGAACCCGGGCCTGCTGCCGACCCGGCGCGAGCGTGACGAGCAGTAC
>DAIOWL010001345.1:0-1884 GCA_036758545.1 Streptosporangiaceae bacterium
GTGCCACGCCACGACCCGCTCCCTGGCCACCTCGGCCACGTCCACCGCGGCGGGCGCCGGTACCACGTTCTCCGCGCGCGCCACCGCGAGCAGGCCGTCCACCAGCCGGGACAGTCGGGCCAGCTCTTCGAGCGCACCGGCCAGCTCGTGCCCGGTGGTCTCCGGGTCCGGGTCCGGGTCCGCGGCGAGCAGGTCGAGCCGTAGCCGCAGCGCGGCCAGCGGGGTGCGCAGCTGATGCGACACGTCCGCGATCACGGCCCGGTTCCCGTGCACCAGGGCCTCCAGGCGTCCGGCCATGGTGTTGAACGTCGTGGCCAGGCGGCGCAGCTCCGGGGGCCCGGAATCGACCACGGCCCGGATGGCCAGGTCGCCGTCGGCCAGTCGGCCCGCCGCGGTGTCCAGCCCGGCCAGCGGTCTGCTCACCCACCGGGCCAGGCCGAAGGCCAGCAGGGTCGCGCCGATCATGGCGAGCACGGCGATCGTGCCGAGGATGACCCAGAGCCTCACGATGTCGCTGTCCAGCGAACTGGTCGACCTGGTCAGGATCACGGTGCCGACCAGCCCGTACTTACCGCCCCGGAAGACGGGCATGGCCGCGGCGATGCGCGACCCGGCGAGCTCGGTGACCGGCTCTGCCGGCCGGCCCGCATTCTTCGCGAGCTGACCCTGCTCGTTGGCCTGGACGGCCAGCCGGACCCAGTTGCCGGGCGGCATGCCGTTGTCGACCAGCCGGTTGTCGTCCTGCGGGGGGCCACTCAGAATCAGCAGGCCGTCGCCGATCTGCTTCGTCTGGTATATCAGGACGAGCAGGGCGGGGTCGGCCTTGCCCGCGACCTCGTCGGCCGAGCTGCCCGGCGGGGACGAGGCAAGAGCCTCCAGCCGCGGCTGGGCGATCGCGGCGTCGGTGCGCGCCAGGCCCGCGGTGGCCTGGATGAAGGACGTCCGGTCGTGGGAGGCCGCGTCGAGCGTCAGCGGCACCACCGCGCCGACCAGCACCGCGGCGGTGAAGGTCAGCAGGACCAGCAGGATCCGCCTGGTCACGGCGTACCGACCTGATCGGCGAGCCGGAAGCCGTGTCCGTAGACGGTCTCGATCAGGCCGGGAGCGCCAAGCTTCTTCCGCAGCGCCGCCATGTGCACGTCGAGCACTTTAGTCGGGCCGTACCAGTGCTCGTCCCAGGCGCGCTCGAGCATCTCCTGGCGGCTGACCACCCGGCCCGGGTCGCTGGCCAGGCACTCCAGGATGGCGAACTCCTTGGGGGTAACGGCGATCTGGCTCCCGTTCACGCTGACCTTGTGCGTGCGCAGGTCGACGGTGAGCGGGCCGTGCTGCAGCACCTGGGGCTGGCCGGCGGGCTGCTTGCTGCGGCGGAGCACGGCCCTGATCCGGGCCAGCAGCTCCTGCAGCCCGAACGGCTTGATCAGGTAGTCGTCGGCGCCCTCGTCCAGGGCCAGCACGCGATCGGTTTCCTCGCCCCGCGCCGTCACGATGATGATGGCCGCGTCGCAGGACTGGCGGAGACGCCGGCAGACCTCCACGCCGTCCATGTCGGGCAGGCCGAGATCGAGCAGGAAGACGTCGGGGACCGGCCAGTCGAGTGCGGCCTTGCCGGTCGTGACGCTGCCGGTTTCGTAGCCGGCCCGGGTCAGGCCGCGGACCAGCTGAGTGGCGATACCAGGGTCGTCTTCCACCACAAGGACCCGGCCGAGACGCGCGTTCACGGGCTCCACGTTAAGCACGAAACCCGCCGGCACCCAACCCGACGCAGATCTTAACCACATCTGAACTTCTTCCAGGGTGGGTCCTAGCAAGTCGGCGGGCATTATTCATAGCAGAGTTCCTTGCTCTTAGCGCGAACCGCCTCCCTGCGGCGGCCGCGCAGGA
>DAIOWL010001346.1:0-1884 GCA_036758545.1 Streptosporangiaceae bacterium
GGCTGAATAGATCCATCGGATTACCCACAGCTCCCTCGCCGCCTCCCGGCCACTGTTACCTTCCTGCGTACTCGCCGCCGCGCAGCCGCGGAAGAGGGAAATTCCGGCGCTGGCGAGAACCACAATCACGGTGATTCACCGCACCGCGCCAACCACAAGCCAGCCAGGAGCGGGTCAGGCCGGCAAGCTCCGCAGGGCCTGACGCCGGCCAGGCACACGCCTGCGCCCTCCGTGTCAGGATCAGATGAGACACCGGGGGCAACCGTTACTGGTGGAACTTGAGGGCTAGACGGGATCGGCAGACAGTGACCATGACTAGCTCAGACATGCAGGACACCCCGGCCGGGCGCCGGGCGGCCGGGGCGGACGGCCCGCGGTCGGCCCAGCCGAAACGGCGCACCTTCACCGCCGCGTACAAACTGGCAATGATCGAGAAGTACGACGCGGCCACCGAGCCGGGCGCGAAAGGCGCGCTGCTACGCGGCGAGGGCCTTTATGACTCCCATATCAGCTACTGGCGCAAGGCACGGAATTCCGGGGCGCTTAAATCGTCAGCCGCCGCCGTTCCCGCGAATGGTGTTCCTGTGGTGGCTCATAAGGGCCGCCCGGCCGGAGAGGCGGAGAATGAGCGGCTCCGGAAGCGGCTGGCGAAGGCAGAGGTGAAACTGGAGCAGACCCGCGCTGCGCTGGACATCATGGGAAAAGCGTTTGCGCTTTTGGAGATGCTCTCCGAGAGCGCGGATTCGCCGGAGCCGTCCGCCAGGTAAGCGAGGACACCTTCGATCTGCTGGAACCGGTGACCGGCGTGAAAAAGGCGTGCGAGCTCACCGGGAAATCACGGGCGACGATTTACCGCAGGCGCAGCGGCACGCAGCTGGGGTGCCGGGAGCGGCGGCCGGCCGCGCCCAACGCGCTGTCCGCCGGCGAGCGGGAGGAGCTGCTCGCCGTCCTGGACAGTCCCCGGTTCGCCGACAAGGCTCCGCGGCAGGTCTGGGCGGTCTTGATCGATGAGGGCGTCTACCTGGCCTCGGTCTCCACGATGTACCGGCTGCTCCGCGAGGCCGGGCAGGTCCGCGAGCGCCGTGCGCAGGCCGCCCATCCTGCGCGGACGAAACCGGAGCTCATGGCCACCGGGCCGGATGAGGTGTGGTCATGGGACATCACCAAGCTGGCGGGCCCGAGCCGGGGCGTGTATTACCACCTGTACGTGATGATCGATATTTTCTCCCGGTGCGCTGTGCATTTCGAGGTGCACGCCACGGAGCTGGGCGGTCTGGCGAAAGACTTCATGACCGAGGCGGTCCGCCTTAACGGCGGCACCGCCCCGCACGCTATCCACGCGGACCGGGGTACCTCGATGACGTCCAAGCCGGTGTCGGCGCTGCTGTCGGACCTGGCGATCCTCAAATCGCATTCCCGGCCGAAGGTCAGCAATGACAACCCGTACAGCGAGGCGCAGTTCAAGACGCTGAAGTACTGCCCGGCGTTCCCCGGCACGTTCGGGTCACTCCAGGACGCCCGCGCGTTCTGCGGCGTGTTCTTCACCTATTACAACCATGAGCACCGGCATTCCGGGATCGGGCTGCACACCCCGTACTCGGTGCATATCGGCACCGCGCACGCGATCCAGGAGCGGCGCCAGGCCGTGCTGAACGCCGCCTGCGCCGCGAACCCGCGGCGCTTCACCCGCCGCCCCAGGGCGCCCAAGATGCCCGTCACGGCCTGGATCAACAAGCCGGTCGCCGAACCGGACATAACACAGCATCCGTCCAGGGAGACAGCTTAGGAAGCAAGAGAATCCTGTGTCTCAGTTGACTTGACACGTACCGGGACGACAAAGCCGGCATTGGCAATATGTGCCCCCGGGCCAGGGTGAACGGGATA
>DAIOWL010001347.1:0-1883 GCA_036758545.1 Streptosporangiaceae bacterium
AGGCCGCGTCGAAGTCGTCGTCGAGCAGACCGCGGCAGCGGGCCGCCGCGGCGGCAGCCACCGGACTTGTGCTGCAGACCGCCTGGCGTTCGAGCCGGTCCAGCACGCGGCGGGCGTCGCCCTCCCGGCCCTGGCGGGCATAGGCCTCGACGAGATCGGGAACCCACGGGACGATCACCGGCTCCTCGTGGCCTGAGCCCCGGGTCATCCGCTCGACGGTCTCGAGTTCGCAGATGGCGGCGTCGATCCGGTCGAGCCCGAGCTCGAGGAACCCGAGGGCGCCGTGCACGAACCTCAGGCCGGTGCTGATCCGGTCGGACTCGGCGATAGCGAGCGCCGTGGCGGCCGCGGCGCGGCTCTCATCGGACCGCCCCTGAGCGGCGAGGATCCGGATGCGGATCGTCAGCGCCCAGCCCGCCATGTGGCGATGGCCCACCTCCTCGGCGAGCTGGAAGGTCTGCAGGGCCGCGGCGTCAGCGGCCTCCCAGTCGCCGAGACGGAACGCGGCGTCGGCCACCAGGAGCCCGGCCGCACTCACCGTGGCCAGGGCACCCGCTTCCTGCGCGCGCCGGCACAGTTCGGCGTTCTCGGCTCGCGCCTGCTCGAACTCACCGAGCGGAATGCGCGTCCTGAGCAGGATGTGCAGCCACGGCCAGTCCGGGCCGAGCTTGTCCAGGCCGTCCGCGAGACGGAACGCCTCGGCCAATACCGGCCGGGCCTGGGGGGCCTTGCCGCGCAGCAGCAGGGTCCAGCCGCGCATCGTCAGTACCGCCGCGCGCACGCCGGGATCGCCTGCGTCGCCGAGCAGGCCCACGGCCCGCTCGGCGAGCTGTTCAGCCTCAAGATAGGAGTTGATCGTGGTCGCGCCGTTGGCGGCGTCGGCGAGCATCTCCGCCGCCAGCACTGGCCACCGGGACGCGACCCGGTCGGCCTGGCCGACCAGGAGGGGCACGGCCTCGGCGGGCCGACCCCGCCAGATCTGCAGCCGGCCACGGAGTTGCTGGGCCCGGGCGCGCTGCTCCTCGCCGCAGGTCACCTCGGCCGCCTCCGTGAACAAGGCGAGCGCACGATCGGCCACGCCCGCGGCGGCTGCCGCCTGACCGGCGATGATCAGGCGGCGGCCCGCGGTTTCTGGATCCGGTGAGAGGCGCGCCGCTCGCTCCAGTGCGCCCGAGCCCGTGGCGTAGGCCCGGCGCGCCACCGCCCGGCCGCCGGCCCGCTCAAGGGTGGCCGCCACTTCCTCGTCGGGCCTGGTCGTGGCCGCGGCCAGATGCCACGCCTGGCGGTCGTCGTCATCCCGCAGCACCGCAGCCAGGGCGGCATGCGCGGCACGGCGGGCACCGGCGCGCGCCTCCGAATACACCAGGCCGCGGATCAGCGGATGCGCGAAGGTCACCTCGCCCGCGGCGAGCCGCACCAGTCCGGACGCCTCGGCGTCCGCCAGCTGCCCGGCGTCGGTTCCGGCCTGCCGGCACGCCGCCGCGATCACTGGCAGCTCGGTCCCCGCGTACGCCGCCGCGACCAGCAGGGCCTGCCGCGCGGGCCCGGACAGCGCCTCGATCCGGCCCGCGAACGCGCGGTGCAGCCGGCCTCCGGGTCCGAGCGGGAGCTCGAGCACGGCCACGCCGGCCCGCTGGCCGGCGGTCAGCGTGGCGGGCAGCTCGACCAGGGCCAGCGGATTGCCCGCCGCCGCCTGCGCGATCGCCGCCGCGACCGGCGGCGCCAGCTCGGGGCCGCGCTGCCGCAGAAGCTCGGCTGCCGCGGCGTCGTCCGACGTGACGATTGCGGCCGCAAGTCCCGACGTCTCGGTGTTGGCGGTCTGGGCGGCGCCGCCCACGCCGTCGACGGGCGCGATGGTGACTGTCGCCGCGCGGTCGTCGTCG
>DAIOWL010001348.1:0-1882 GCA_036758545.1 Streptosporangiaceae bacterium
TTCTCCGGGCAGAGCGGGACCAGGCTGGGCGGCGGCTTGATCACGGCGCAGTTGGCGAACGACATGGTCCGCGACCACAGGAACAGCCCGGTGCTGTTGGTGATGTTGAGCTGGCCGTGCTCGGAGAAGAAGATCAGCCCGTAGGCGGCCAGCGGTACCGGGAACGCCGCCAGGCAGGCCACGAAGACCTTCCAGCCGACGCGCATGACCAGCAGGAACGCCAGGATGACCACGAACACGGGGGCGCCGTTGCCGCGGATGACCGAGGCCCAGGAGACCAGCAGCCCGACGACCACCGCCTGCCAGATGGCCGGCCTGGGCCAGACGACGAGGATCGCCACGGCGATCATCAGCACTAGCGTGAACAAGGTATCCGGCAGGATCGAGGACTCGAGCCAGATCTGCCGCGAGTCGAACAGCGTCGGCACGGCGGCCAGCGTCGCGCCCCAGGCTGGCAGCCCTCGCACCCGCAGCACCGCGTAGATGATGACGCCGAGCGCGATGCCCATCAGGTGCTGCACCGTGGTCACCAGCAGCAGGCTGTGGAACGGCTGGAGCAGGTGCAGCACCAGCGGGTACCCGGCCGGCCTGAGCTCGGACAGCGGCGGCAGCTCGACGCTCTGCTTCATGTAGGAGAAGGAGTCCTGGATGAACAGCGCGGGCTTGAAGCCGAGCGCGGCGATCACCCGCGGGATGACCGAAACGCAGGCCGCGATCGTGAACAGCCGGTGGTTGCGCCACAGCGCGGCCGGTGTCAGCGAGGCCCCGACCCCGCGGGCCCTCGCGGCCAGCGGGGCAGCGTCGAAGGTGACCTGCGGCGGCCAGAGCCGGAACCCCCGCTCCGGAGCGGCGACACCAGCCGAAGGCGCGTCACCGTCGTCCGCGCCGCGGCGCTGGCTGGTTCCGAGGCCGGTCACCGATTTCCCTTCTCCTGGCTTCCTGAACAATAGTGGGTTGGCATGCGAGCCGAGAACCATACGCAGGTCCGCGCGCCGCTGGACCGGGCGGCCCTGCGTCGCGCCCTGGTCCGGCCCGGCGGCCTGTGGCGTGACCTCGAGGTCGTCGAGAGCACCGGCTCGACCAACGCCGACCTGCTGGCCCGGGCCCTGGCCGGGGAGCCGGAGGGCGCGGTGCTGGCCGCCGAGGAGCAGCGCGCGGGCCGCGGCCGGATGGGCCGGACCTGGACCTCGCCGCCGCGCGCCGCGCTGACCTTCTCGGTGCTGCTGAAACCGGCCGTGCCGCCCGCCCGCCGGGGCTGGCTCCCGCTGCTCACCGGCGTGGCCGTCGCCACGGCGGTCACGCAGGTGGCCGGCGTCAAGACCACGATCAAATGGCCGAACGACCTCCTGACGGCCGACGCCAAGCTGGCCGGCATCCTGGCCGAGGCGTCCGGCGACGCGGTCGTCGTCGGCATCGGCCTCAACGTGTCCAC
The DNA here is from genome assembly GCA_036758545.1 of Streptosporangiaceae bacterium. Taxonomy (GTDB): domain Bacteria; phylum Actinomycetota; class Actinomycetes; order Streptosporangiales; family Streptosporangiaceae; genus Palsa-504. The sequence continues at coordinate 1,433 of DAIOWL010001348.1, forward strand.
CGAACCCGCCGAACTCAGCCATCTCCTGGCCTCAGCCCGCCCCGGCGCGCTGCCCGCCACGTCCCTGCGGGCGGCCGGCGCGACCGTGCTGGACCGCGCCAGCCTGCTCCTCGCCATCCTGGGAGAGCTCGAGCACTGGTACCGCGCCTGGCAGCGGGCCGGCGGCGACCCGGACCGCAGCGGGCTGCGCGCCGAATACACCAGCCTGTCGGCCACGATCGGCCGCACCGTCCGGGCCGAACTCCCCGGCGGTCAGGCGCTCTCCGGCCCGGCCGCCGGCGTCGACTCGGACGGCAGGCTGCTGGTCCGGGTGTCCTCGGGCTCCGAGGTCGCGGTGTCCGCCGGGGACGTCGTCCACCTGCGCTGACCCGCTCCCGGCGCGAACGCCAGCGCCGCGGCCAGGCAGGCGACGGGCACCGCGGGCACCAGGTAGCGCAGGTCGAAGTCGGC
>DAIOWL010001349.1:0-1882 GCA_036758545.1 Streptosporangiaceae bacterium
GGCGGTGTCGCGGTGCTGGTGCAGTGCCTGACCGATAACAGGAACCGGGCCGCCTCGGACGTGCGCACCGCGTTCAGCCGCAACGGCGGCTCGATGGCCGACCCTGGCTCGGTGTCCTACCTGTTCCACCGCAAGGGCGTGATCGTGGTGGAGAAGAAGGGCGTGACCGAGGACGACGTGCTGACCGCGGTGCTCGACGCGGGCGCCGAGGAGGTCAACGATCTCGGTGAGTCCTTCGAGGTGGTGTCCGAGCCGACCGACCTGGTGACGGCGCGCAAGGCGCTGCAGGACGCCGGGATCGACTATGACTCGGCGGACACGGCGTTCCTGCCGACCGTCGAGGTCGACCTGGACGAGGAGCAGGCCAAGCGGGTGTTCCGGCTGATCGACGCGCTCGAGGATTCCGACGACGTGCAGGACGTGTACGCCAACTACTCGGTGCCCGACGAGATCATGGAGAAGCTCGGCTGACCGCTGACGTGATCGTCCGCCCGCTCGCCCAGGACTTCGACTGGGACCAGTACGTCGACGTGACCGTCCGCGCGTTCGGCCCCGTCGACGAGGTGATGGTCCGGCCGGTCATCGAGTCGGCCGTGGCCGCGGGCCGGTGCCTGGGTGCCTTCGACCAGGGCCGGCTGATCGCCACCGCGCTGTACCACGACATGCGCCAGTGGTGGCACGGCCGGGCCGTCCCCATGGCCGGGGTGGGCGGCGTCACGGTCGCGCCCGAGTACCGCGGCCAGGGCGCAGGCCGCGCCCTGATGACCGCGCTCATCGAGCTCATGGCCGAACGCGGCTATCCGCTGTCGGCCCTCTACCCGGCCACGATGACGATCTACCGGTCGCTCGGCTGGGAGATCGCCGGACACCGGCACGAGGCGGTGCTGCCCAGCCGGGCGCTGTCCGTCATGGCCCGGCCGGAGCCCGGCGCCGCGGCCGGGATCAGGCGCCCCGGCCCGGACGACGCCGCTGAGGTGCTCCAGGTCCTCGGCCGCGCCCACGCCGACGCCCGCGACTGCGGCCCGGTCACCTGGGACGAGCCCACCATGCGCCGCTGGCTGACCCGTCCCGGCCGGTACGCCGACACGGACAGGTATGCCTACCTGGCCCCGGACGGTTTCCTCGGTTACCGCTGGCAGCACGGCAACGACGCGATCTTCGTCGAGCGGGTGGTGGCCTCCTCGGCCGCGACCACCCGGGCGCTGTGGGCCGTGGCCGCCTCCAACTCCACCGTGGCCGGTACGGTGCGCGCGCAGGTCGGCCCGTCCGATCCGCTCTGGTGGATGCTGCGCGAGCAGGACGCGGACATCGCCGAACGGGAGAGCTGGATGCTCCGCCTGCTCGACGCGCCCGCCGCCATCGCTGCCCGCGGCTTCCCCGCGACGGATCTGACCGTGCCGCTGCTGATCACCGACGACCTGCGGCCGGCCAACTCGGGCCGGTGGGACCTGAAGGTCCGGGCCGGCGAAGGCCGCCTTTCCAGGTACCGAACGGTCGCTCCTTCCCCTTTCCCAGATGGTCCGTCGCACGCCGGGTGCGCGCCGCTCGCGCTGGGTGCCCGTGGCCTTGCCGCGCTGTACGCGGGGACGCCGGTCGCGACCCTGCGCCGGGCCGGTCTGGCCGATGGCGGCAGCCAGGACGCCGACGCGGCCCTCGACGGCGCGTTCGCCGCGACCCCGTTCATGCTGGACGGCTTCTGACCATGGCCGACGCTCCTCCAGACCTGCAGATCCGGCTGCTGCGGCCCGGCGACGATCCCGATGGCCAGCTCGACCTGGCCGAACGGGCCTTCGGACCCGGGTTCGTCGGCGATCGCGACCGTCGGGTCCGGTCGCTGGGCTGGGAACTGGCCGGGGCCAGGGACACGGTGGTCATCCCGGCC